>DAIRVB010000084.1:9247-11382 GCA_036803065.1 Streptosporangiaceae bacterium | reverse complement strand
TTGCCCGCACCGGGGGGCCCGACGAGGACGACGCGCACTACCGCAGGAAACCCTCATAGTTGCGCTGCTGGAGTTGGCTCTCGATCTGCTTCACCGTATCCAGTCCTACCCCGACCATAATCAGGAGGCTTGTCCCTCCGAACGGGAACTGCTGGCTTACCCCGAGCACCGCGAACCCGACCATCGGGATGAGGGCCACGATGCCCAGGTATGACGAGCCTGGCGCCGTCAGCCGGGTGAGCACGTAGTTCAGGTACTCAGCGGTCGGCCGCCCCGGGCGGATGCCCGGTATGAACCCGCCGTACTTCTTCATGTTGTCGGCGACCTCGGTGGGATTGAACGTGATCGACACGTAGAAGTAGGTGAAGAACACGATCAACAGGAAGAACGCGACCATGTAGGGACTTGAGTCAGACCTGACAAAGTAGCGGTCGATGAAGGTCACCCAGGCCTGCGGCTTGGTCTGGCTGCCGAACAATGAGGCTGCGAGCTGCGGGATGTAAAGCAGCGAGGAGGCGAAGATGACCGGGATGACCCCCGCCTGATTCACCTTGAGCGGTATGTACGTCGATGACCCGCCGTACATCTTCCGGCCGACCATCCGCTTCGCGTACTGGACCGGGATCCGCCGCTGGGCCTGCTCCATGAAAACCACGAAGCCCACGATGGCGACTGTGAATACCAGCATCACGGCCAAGGCGAAGCTGCCCTTGGCCTGGTAAGCGTTCCCAAACAGACTCGGGATCACCGCGATGACCTGGGTAAAGATCATCAGCGACATGCCGTTGCCGACGCCGCGGTCGGTGATCAGCTCACCCAGCCACATGATGACCGCCGTGCCCGCGGTCATGCAGACCACCATCGTGGAGATGGTGAAGACGGAGGGGTTCGGGATCAGCGCCCGGTTGCAGCTCGTTCCAAACAGGTTCCCGGAGCGGGCGAGCGCCACGATGCCGGTGGACTGCAGGATGGCCAGGCCCACCGTGAGATACCTGGTGTACTGGGTGATCTTCGCCTGGCCGGACTGGCCCTCCTGGCGCAGCGTCTCCAGGCGCGGGATGACCACCGCGAGAAGCTGCAGGATGATGCTGGCCGTGATGTAGGGCATGATGCCGAGCGCGAAGATCGACAACTTCAGCAGGGCGTTGCCGCTGAACAGGTTGACGAGCTGAAAGACCCCCGCGTTGCCACTGCTGCTTTCCAGGCCCGTGCAGTAGTTCACTGCCTTCTCGGAGATTCCCGGCGTCGGAATGGTTGCGCCGAGCCGGAAAAGGGCGATGATGCCGAGCGTGAACAGCAGCTTCCTGCGCAGGTCGGGCGTCCGGAACGCCCGTAGGAACGCGGTCAGCATGCGCCGTCCTCACGTAGATGGGTCAACGTCGTGGTGCCACGCCGATCCGACGGATGACCGCGGTGGCGGGTTCGCCGCAGTGTAATGCCTTCGCTGCACTGTAACAGGCGCGCACGCATTCCCCAGAGGTACGCGTAGCGCCCGCCAACCGCGGTCGGCCAACCAGGACCAGGACCGCCGCCGCCATTGGCGCATCGGTTACAGCTCAGTGACCGTTCCTCCGGTCGCGGTGATCTTCTCACGGGCGGACGCGGAGAAGGCGTGCGCGGTCACCCGAAGTGTGACATCAGCATCCCCGGTGCCCAGCACCTTGACAAGGCTGCCGGCGCGTACCGCGCCCTTGGTGATGAGATCTTCGGGCGTCACGTCACCGCCCTGCGGATACAGCTCAGCGAGCCTGCCGGTGTTGATCACCTGGTACGTGGTCTTGAAACGCAGGTTGGAAAATCCCCGCAGCTTCGGCACCCGGCGCTGCAGTGGCATCTGGCCACCCTCGAAGCCGGGATTTACGGTCCCGCGTGCCTTGGTGCCCTTGGTCCCGCGGCCCGCGGTCTTGCCCTTGGATGCCTCGCCGCGGCCCACCCGGGTCTTCGCGGTGCGCGCCCCAGGCGCGGGACGCAGGTGATGAATCCTGAGCCCAACACGGCCGGGCAGGCCTTCCCCAGTGCCCGGCTCGGCCGCGGTGCCCGCGGCAGCCTTCGCCCGAGCGTGCGTGCGCGGCTTGGCCGCCCCGCCGCTGCGCGGCTTCGCCGCGGTGCTGGTACGCGACTTCGCCGCGGCGCTG
>DAIRVB010000084.1:0-9147 GCA_036803065.1 Streptosporangiaceae bacterium | reverse complement strand
CTTCGCCGCGGCGCTGCTGCGGGGTTTCGCCGGGGTACCGGCAGCCCCCTCCTCGCCGTCTGCCTTTGCCATGTCAGTCCACTTCCTCAACGGTGACCAAGTGGCGCACCACCTGAATCATGCCGCGAAATTCGGGCCGGTCGTCCTTGACGATCACGGCTCCGATCCGCTTCAACCCGAGCGACCGCAGGGACGCCCGCTGCACGTGCGTACCCCCGATTCCGGACCGGGTCTGGGTTATCTTCAACTGTGCCATCGGCCTGCTCCCGGTCAGCTATTCGTAGACCCGGCACCGGCTGCCGCCGCCTGGGCGCGCAGCATGGCCGCCGGAGCCACGTCCTCGATCGGCAGTCCCCGCCTGGCCGCGATCTCCTCGGGCCTCTTGAGGCTCTTCAGGGCCGCAACGGTCGCGTGCACCACGTTGATCGGATTCGACGATCCCAGCGACCGGGAGAGCACGTCGTGGACGCCCGCGCACTCCAGCACGGCGCGCACCGGGCCGCCGGCAATGACGCCGGTGCCCGGGCTGGCCGGCTTCAGCAGCACGACGCCCGCGGACTGCTCGCCCTGGACGGTGTGCGGGATCGTGCCGGCGATGCGCGGCACGCGGAAGAACGACTTCTTGGCCGCCTCGACGCCCTTGGCGATGGCCGCGGGCACCTCCTTGGCCTTGCCGTAACCGACGCCGACCATCCCATTGCCGTCGCCGACGATGACCAGTGCGGTGAAGCTGAAACGCCGCCCGCCCTGCACCACCTTGGCGACCCGGTTGATAGTGACGACCCGCTCAAGGTAAGCGGTGCCCTTGTCGGCGCCACCGCCGCGGCGATCGTCACGGCGGTCACGCCGCTCCCCGCCACCACTGCCGCGTCGCGGAGCTGCTGGCATTAGTTCGTCCTTCTCTCATATGTGTGCGCGGCCCGTGCTTGCTGGGCCCATGCTTGCTGAGACCGGGCTGTCATAGCGCCAGGCCGCCTTCCCGCACGCCATCCGCGAGTGCCGCGACGCGTCCGTGGTACGCGTAGCCGCCCCGGTCGAATACCACAGCCGTGACCCCGGCTTCCACCGCCCGCTGCGCGAGCAGCGCGCCGACCTGCCGTGCCTTGGCCGTCTTGTCGCCGTCCGCACCGCGGATCGACTCGTCCAGGGTGGACGCGGCCGCCAGAGTGACGCCCGCCCCATCGTCGACAAGCTGGGCGAACGTGTGCCGGGCGGACCGGGTGACGGTCAGCCGCGGCCGCGCCGAACTGCCACCGACCTTCTTGCGGACCCGCAGGTGCCGCCGGGCGCGCGCGGCGCTGCGGCTGCGGGTTGTGGTCTTGCTGCCAGCCATGTCCTACTTCCCAGCCTTCCCAGCCTTGCGGCGGACCTGCTCATCCTGGTACCGCACGCCCTTGCCCTTGTACGGGTCGGGCTTGCGGAGCTTACGTATGTTGGCCGCGACTTCGCCGACCTGCTGCTTGTCGATTCCCTCGACAACCAGCCTGGTGGGTGTCTCGACCCGGAACGTGATGCCCTCCGGCGGCGACACCTTGACCGGATGGCTGTAGCCGAGGGCGAACTCCAGGTCCGCCCCGCGCGCCTGCACCCGGTAGCCGACGCCGACGATCTCCAGCGTCTTGCGGTACCCCTCGGTCACCCCGGTCACCATGTTGGCCACCAGGCTGCGGGACAGGCCATGCAGCGCCCGTACCTCACCCTCGTCGTTCGGCCTGGTCACGGTCAGCGTCCCATCGTTCTGAGAGATCTCGATGGGCGAGCTGATCTCCAGCGACAGGCGCCCCTTCGGCCCCTGCACGGTGACCTCACGGCCCTTGATGGTGACATCTACGCCGCCGGGGACAACCACCGGAAGCCGTCCAATTCGTGACATCGACCTCTCCTCACCAGACGTAGGCGAGGACTTCCCCGCCCACGCCTCGCCTGTTCGCCTGCTTGTCGGTCAGCAGGCCGCCCGAGGTCGAGATGATGGCGACGCCAAGTCCGCCAAGCACCCGGGGCAGGTTGTCCTTCTTCGCGTACACCCGCAGGCCAGGCTTGGACACCCGCTTGAGCCCGGCGATCGACCGCTCGCGGGTCGGCCCGAACTTGAGCGAGACCACGAGGTTCTTACCGACCTCGGCGTCCTCCACCTTCCACCCGGCGATGTATCCCTCCTGCTGGAGGATCTCCGCGATGTGCACCTTGATGGTGGAACAGGGCATGCCCACGGTGTCGTGGTATGCCGCGTTGGCATTACGCAGACGCGTCAGCATGTCTGCGATCGGGTCGGTCATCGTCATGGGCTGGTGGCCCTCCTCGCCGGGGTTTCCCTGGGGACCTTCGGCGTGGTCGGTGGGCGCTGGTCGCGCCCAGGTCGGTCGTTGCCCGTGCGCAGGTCGCGCCCGGGCTGGGTGGCTGGTGCCTGGTGGCTACCAGCTTGACTTGGTGATGCCCGGCAGCTCACCGCGGTGCGCCATCGAGCGGAAGCAGATCCGGCAAAGCCCGAACCGGCGGTACACCGCCCGGGGCCGCCCGCAGCGCGAGCACCGTGTGTACCCGCGCACCTTGAATTTGGGCGTCCGGTTCGCTTTGACGACTAGCGCCTTCTTCGCCACTCCTCAGCTCTCCTTGAACGGGAATCCGAGCCGTCGCAACAGCGAGCGGCCCTCATCGTCGTTGGTCGCGGTGGTCACGAGAGTCACGTCCATGCCACGCTGCCTGTCCACCTGGTCCGGGTCGATCTCATGGAACATCAACTGCTCGTTCAGGCCGAAGGTGTAGTTCCCCCGGCCGTCGAACTGCCGGTCGCTCAGCCCGCGGAAGTCACGGATCCGCGGCAACGCCAGCGACAGCAGCCGGTCGCAGAACTCCCACATGCGGTCGCCGCGGAGGGTCACATGCGCGCCGATCGGCATGCCCTCCCTGAGCTTGAACTGAGCGATCGACTTCTTCGCCCTGGCCACCGCGGGCTTCTGGCCGGCGATCACCGCCAGGTCCCTGACCGCGCCCTCGATCAGCTTGGCATCCCTGGCCGCCTCGCCAACGCCCATGTTGACCACGATCTTGGACAGGCCTGGGACCTGCATGACGTTGGCGTAGCTGAACTCCTCGCGGAGCGCCGGGGCAATGTCGCGCTGGTAGCGCTCCTTCAGCCGCGGCGGGACGCGCTCGTCGGCCGGATTGCGCTCTGTCTTCGTTGCTGGCATCAGATGTCCTTACCGCCCGGGCGGGAGATCCGGATCTTGGCGTTGTCCTCGTAGCGGAACCCGACGCGGGCCGGCTTCTTCGTCTCCGGGTCGATCAGCTGGACGTTGCTGATATGGATCGGCGCTTCCTGGTTCACGATGCCGCCCTCCTTGGCACCGCGACGGCCCTGATAGTCCACCTTCGTGTTCTTCCGGACCATGTTGACGCCCTGGACCAGCACCCGCTGACGCTCCGGGTAGGCAAGGATGACCGTCCCCTCCCGGCCACGGTCCTTGCCCGCGATGACCGTCACGTGGTCACCCTTCTTGATCTTCATGCTGGCTGCCTTCTTGGCCGCCGGGGCCTTCTTCGCCATCACAACACCTCCGGCGCCAGTGAGATGATCCGCATGAAGCGCTTCTCGCGCAGCTCCCGGCCAACCGGCCCGAAGATGCGGGTCCCGCGAGGGTCCCCGCCATCCCTGATGAGGACCGCGGCGTTCTCATCAAAACGGATATATGAGCCATCAACGCGGCGGCGCTCCTTGCGGGTGCGCACCACGACCGCCTTAACCACGTCGCCCTTCTTCACCCCGGCACCGGGAAGGGCATCCTTCACCGTGGCCACGATGACATCACCGATGCCCGCGTATCGCCGGCCAGAGCCGCCGAGCACACGGATACACAAGATCTCCTTGGCACCGGTGTTGTCGGCGACTTTAAGCCGCGACTCCTGCTGGATCACGTCAACTCCTGCTTCCTGACCCGGGGGGTTCCCGCGGGGGGCGGTCCCCCACGAGGTAGTTACTTGGCCTTCTCCAGGATCTCCGCGACGCGCCAGTGCTTGGTCGCGGAGAGCGGCCGGGTCTCCATCAGCCGCACCCGGTCACCGACGCCGCAGGCGTTCTCGGCGTCGTGTGCCTGGTACTTCTTGGTGCGCCGGATGACCTTGCCGTATTTGGGGTGCTTCACCCGGTCCTCGACAAGAACCACGACCGTCTTGTCCATTTTGTCGCTGACCACGTAGCCCTCGCGGACCTTGCGGTAGCCGCGCCCGGCTGCCTCCTGCACGTCACTCACTGTCTTCCGCCTCCTCCACGATGGTCACGATGCCGAGCTCGCGTTCCCGCTTCACCGTGTAGATGCGGGCGATCTCCTTGCGGACGGCGAGCAGCCGCCCATGGCTCTCCAACTGTCCGGTCGCTGACTGGAACCGCAGGTTGAACAGTTCCGTCTTCGCCTCGGCCAGCTTGCCGTCGAGCTCTTCCTCGGTGGAGTTCCGCAGTTCAGAGGCGGCGAGTGCCTTAGCCATCACGCCTCACCCTTTCCGGGAGGCTCCGGGGGGAGCATCG
This sequence comes from Streptosporangiaceae bacterium, assembly GCA_036803065.1. Lineage (GTDB taxonomy): Bacteria > Actinomycetota > Actinomycetes > Streptosporangiales > Streptosporangiaceae > JAWWPY01. Next base: position 4,628 of record DAIRVB010000084.1, on the reverse strand, counting down.
GAAGCTTGCGCGCGGCCATCACGACGCCTCACCCATTTCACGCTTCACGAACTTGCACTTCATCGGGAGCTTGTGCATGGCGCGGCGCAGGGCTTCCCTGGCGACCGGCTCGGCCACCCCGGAGAGCTCGAACATGACCCGGCCGGGCTTGACGTTCGCCACCCACCACTCAGGTGAGCCCTTGCCGGAACCCATCCGGGTCTCGGCCGGCTTCTTGGTCAGTGGCCGGTCGGGATAGATGGTGATCCAGACCTTCCCGCCACGGCGGATGTGCCGCGTCATCGCGATACGGGCGGCCTCGATCTGCCTGTTGGTCACGTACGAGCGCTCCAGCGCCTGGATGCCGTACTCGCCGAAGGCCACCCTGGTGCCGCCCTTGGCGTTACCGTGCCGGTCCGGCCGGTGCTGCTTGCGGTGTGCTGTCCTACGCGGGATGAGCATGCCTCAGCCCTCCTCGCTGGTGCTCGCGGCCGGTGCTGCCGCGGTGGCCACGGCGGCCCGCGGCGCCTCGTCCGTGGATGGCGGCCCACCCTGGGCTGGTCCACCCTGGGTGGCCGAGTCGCCAGGACGGCGACGGGCCCGGGCGGTCTGCTGCGGCGGGCGATCCCTGCGCTGGCCCGCGCGCAACGCGGCCGCGGCCGCCTCGCGCTCGGCCCTGGTCTGCGGGGCCTCGCCGCGGTAGATCCAGACCTTCACGCCAATCCGGCCGAAGGTGGTCCTGGCCTCGTAGAAGCCGTAGTCGATGTCGGCGCGCAGAGTGTGCAGCGGGACCCGGCCCTCGCGGTAGAACTCCGACCGCGACATCTCGGCGCCGCCGAGGCGCCCCGAGCACTGCACCCGGATCCCCTTGGCTCCGCCCTTCATCGACGTCTGCATCGCCTTGCGCATAGCCCGCCGGAAGGAAACCCGGCTGGACAGCTGCTCGGCTACGCCCTGGGCCACCAGTTGGGCGTCTACCTCGGGGTTCTTTACCTCGAGGATGTTGAGCTGGATCTGCTTGCTGGTCAGCTTCTCCAGGTCGCCGCGGATCCGGTCCGCCTCAGCGCCACGGCGCCCGATGACGATGCCGGGCCGCGCGGTGTGGATGTCCACCCGGACCCGGTCCCTGGTCCGCTCGATCTCTACCTTGGAGATGCCCGCGCGCTCCATCCCTCGCTGCAGCATCCGGCGAATCGCCACGTCTTCCGCGACGTAGTCCTTGTACAGCTTGTCCGCATACCACCGGCTCTTGAAGTCGGTGGTAATGCCAAGCCGGAACCCGTGTGGGTTCACCTTCTGTCCCACTAGCGGGACCTCCCCTTAGGCTTATCCGAGACGATGACCGTGATGTGGCTGGTGCGCTTCATGATCCGGTAGCCACGACCCTGGGCGCGCGGCCGGAATCGCTTGAGCGTCGGCCCCTCGTCCACCCATGCCCGGCTGACCACGAGCGAGCTGGCGTCGAGCTGCTGAGCATGTTCCGCGTTGGCTATGGCACTGGCCAGCACCTTGCCGACGGGATCGCTCGCCGACTGCGGCGCGAAGGCGAGTACCGCCCGCGCCTCCTCGGCAGGCATCCCGCGGATGAGGTCCACCACCCGGCGGGCCTTCCGCGGCGTGACGCGTACATACCGCGCCTTCGCCCTAGCTTCCATAACCGTCTCGCCTTTCAGCTCTCGTCCCGAGCATTTCTGCCCGGGGGCCCGGGGGTTGCCCCCCCGGGCCGGTACAGCCAGTTCGTGGCCGACAGTCCGTGCCCCGGGATCCGGGACGGCAGCTGGGCTCGCACTGTCATTGGTTTCGTCTTATCTGCTGCGGGGCCGACCTAGCGACGGCTACGGCGGTCATCCCTGACATGGCTGCGGAACGTGCGCGTCGGGGCGAACTCCCCGAGCTTGTGGCCGACCATCGCCTCGGTGATGAAGACCGGCACGTGCTTGCGGCCGTCGTGCACCGCGATCGTGTGGCCCAGCATCGCAGGAATGATCATGGAGCGTCGCGACCAAGTCTTGATCACGTTTCTGGTGCCCTTGTCGTTCTGCGTGTCCACCTTCTTGAGCAGGTGGTCGTCAACGAAAGGGCCCTTCTTCAGACTACGAGGCATCGTGAGGTGCTCCTACCGCTTCTTCTTGCTGCGCCTGCGGGTGATCAGCCGGTCGCTTGGCTTGTGGGCCTTCCTGGTGCGCCCCTCCGGCTTGCCCCACGGGCTTACCGGGTGACGGCCACCCGAGCTCTTGCCCTCGCCGCCACCCAGCGGGTGATCAACGGGGTTCATCGCGACACCGCGAACCGAGGGACGGTGCCCCTTCCACCTGTTGCGGCCTGCCTTGCCGAGCTTGATGTTGCCCTGCTCGGCGTTGCCGACCTCGCCGACGGTGGCGCGGCAGGCCGCATCCACCCGCCGGATCTCCCCAGAAGGCATACGCAGCTGCGCGTACCCAGCCTCCTTGGCCAGCAACTGGACACCAGAGCCGGCCGAACGGGCGATCTTGGCGCCGCCACCGGGCCGGAGCTCGATGGCGTGCACCACGGTGCCGGTCGGGATGTTCCGCAGCGGCAGGCAGTTGCCCGGCCGGATGTCAGCACCCGGCCCGTTCTCCACCCGGTCCCCCTGGGACAGGCCCGCCGGGGCCAGGATGTAGCGCTTCTCGCCGTCGGCGTAGTGCAGCAGCGCGATCCGGGACGTGCGGTTGGGGTCGTACTCCAGGTGCGCCACCTTGGCCGGGACGCCGTCCTTGTCCGCGCGGCGGAAGTCGATCAGGCGGTAGGCGCGCTTGTGGCCGCCGCCCTGGTGCCGCGCGGTAACCCGGCCGTGCACATTCCTGCCACCGCGGGAGTGCAGCGGGCGGACAAGCGACTTCTCCGGCTCACTCCGCGTGATCTCGGAGAAGTCGGCGCCGCTCGCGCCCCGCCTGCCCGGGGTCGTCGGCTTGTACTTGCGGATACCCATCTGTGCTCAAGCTCCTCTGGATGTGGTCGGCTGCCTAGCTGACCGGGCCGCCGAAGACATCGATACGCTCACCCTCAGCCAGGCTGACGATGGCGCGCTTGGTGGCGACGCGCGTACCCCAGCCCTGCCGGGTCCGCCGCCGCTTTCCTGCCCTGTTGATCGTGTTGACGCCGGTCACCTTGACCCCGAATACGACCTCCACCGCCTGCCGGATCTGGGTCCGGTTGGCGGCGGGTGTCACCAGGAAGGTGTACTTGCCGTTATCGGCCAGCCGGTAGCTCTTCTCAGAGATGACCGGCCGCAGCAGGATGTCCCGCGGATTCGCGATCTTGCTCACCGCTGCCCCTCCTTCGGCTTCGCACTGGCCCGGCTGATGAACGCGTCCAGAGCCGGCTCGGTGAACACCACATGCTCACTGACCAGGACGTCGCGCGTATTGAGCTGCTCTGTCGCGAGCAGCCGGACACCGCGGGCGTTGCGCAGGCTCTTCCAGGTCAGTTCGTCGTCCGCGACCGCGACCACGAGCACCGCGGCCGACAGCCTGGCACCGGTCTGGCCGGTCGCCGCGCGCAGCACCGCGAGGGCATCCGCGGTCCTCGGCTCGTCACCGTCCACGAAGCCGGCCACCACGGCCACCCGGCCGTGGCTGGCCCGGTCAGAGAGGGCACCGCGGAGCGCGGCAGCCTTCATCTTCTTTGGTGTCCGCTGCACGTAGGAGCGGGGCACCGGGCCGTGCACGACCCCGCCGCCCGCGTACTGCGGCGCCCGGATCGAACCCTGCCGGGCCCGCCCAGTGCCCTTCTGCCGGTAGGGCTTGCGGCCACCACCGCGGACATTCCCGCGGGTCTTGGTGGAGTGCGTGCCCTGGCGTGCCGCTGCCTCCTGCGCCACCACGACCTGGTGGATGAGCGGGATGTTGACGGCCCGGCCGAATATCTCGTCGGGGAGTTCCACGTCCTTGTCCGTGGCACCGGACGCGGAGACGACGCTGACGACGGTGCTCACCTGGCCTCCCTCGGGGCGGGCGTCTTGACGGCGGTGCGGACAAAGACAAGCGCGCCGCGGGGGCCGGGCACCGCGCCACGGATCAGCAGCAGGCCACGCTCGGTGTCGACCGCGTGCACCGTGAGGTTCGGGGCGGTGGTGCGGACGCCGCCCATCCGGCCGGCCATCCGCACCCCCTTGAACACACGGCCCGGGGTGGCGCAGGCGCCGATGGAGCCTGGCGAGCGGTGCTTGCGCTGCGTCCCGTGCGAGGCGCTCAGGCCCTTGAAGCCGTGCCGCTTCATCACGCCGGCGAAGCCCTTGCCCTTGCTCTTGCCGGTCACGTCCACCAGTTCGCCGGCGCCGAACGTCTCGGCGGTGACCTCCTGGCCGAGCGTGTAGTCCGTGGCGTCATCGGTCCGCAACTCCACCAGGTACCTGCGGGGAGTCACGCCAGCCTTGGCGAAGTGGCCCGCGACCGGCTTGGTCACCTTGCGCGGGTCGATCTCGCCGTAGCCGAACTGCACGGCCGAATACCCGTCAGAGCCGGGCGTGCGCACCGCGGTTACGACGCAGGGGCCGGCCTCGACGACGGTGACCGGCACGATCTTGCCGTCGTCGCTGAAGACCTGAGTCATGCCGAGCTTGGTGCCCAGCACGCCCTTGATCTGCTTGGTCATGTCGGTGCGTCCCTCAGAGCTTGATCTCGATGTCG
>DAIRVB010000083.1:2775-11450 GCA_036803065.1 Streptosporangiaceae bacterium | reverse complement strand
CCGCCAAGCTCACCGTCGAGCAGCGCCGGGGAGTGCCACATCATCTGCTGGATATCTGGGACGTGCGGCGCACCGCCAACGTGGCCGACTACCAGCGCATGGCGCGCGATGCGATCGCCGGTGTCGTTGCCCGGGGCAGGGTGCCGGTGCTGGTCGGCGGGTCGGGCCTGTACGTCCGGGCCGCGCTCGACGATCTCGACTTCCCCGGTACCGATCCGCGGGTCCGGGAGCGGCTGGAGGCTGAGCTCGCCGACGGAGGACCCGGACCCTTGCACGCGCGGCTGGCCGTGATCGACCCGGGCGCCGCGGCGGCGATCCTGCCTTCGAACGGGCGGCGGATCGTCCGCGCGCTGGAGGTGATCGAGGTGTCCGGCCAGCCGTTCACCGCGGTGCTGCCCCGCTACGAGTACCTGCAGGAGGCCGTGCAGATCGGCGTGCGGGTGGCCAGGGCCGAGCTGGACGGCCGGATCGCCGAGCGGGCATCGCTGATGTGGGAAGCCGGATTCGTGCCCGAGGTGGCCCGGCTCGAAGGGGCCGGCCTGCGGGAGGGAAAGACGGCGAGCCGGGCGCTTGGCTATGCCCAGGTGCTCAGGTTCCTCGCCGGAGAGTGCTCGCAGGACGACGCCAGGGCCGATACCGTCCAGGCCACCAGGCGGTTCGCCCGGCGGCAGGAATCGTGGTTCCGCCGGGATCCCAGGGTGAGCTGGCTGGACGCGGGTGATGCCCGCGGGGGCGGCGCGGACCTGCTGCGCCAGGCGATGGCTACGATCAGCGCATGCGGTTCGCGAAAGGACACGGCACAGAGAACGACTTCGTGATCCTGCCGGATCCCGGCGATCTCGCCAGCCTGCCTGCCGCGCTCGCGGCACGGCTATGCGACCGCCACGCCGGGCTGGGCGCGGACGGGGTGCTGCGCGTGGTGCGCACCGCCGCCCTCGCGGCCGGCCCCACCGGGGGATCCGCGGATGCTGCTGCCGCGCTTGCCGCCACGGGCGCGCCGGATTCGGCTGGGTGGTTCATGGACTACCGGAACGCGGACGGCAGCGTGGCCGAGATGTGCGGCAACGGCCTTCGCGTGTTCGCCCGCTACCTGCTCGACCACGGCATGGCCGAGGGCCCGGCCTTCACGGTGGCCACCCGGGCGGGCCTGCGGCGGGTCAGGGTGGAACCGGGCGGCAGCATCACCGCGGACATGGGCCCGGTCGCCGTGCTCGGCCCAGGGAGCGCCGTGTCCGGCGGCACGGTCTTCGACGGGCTGTGGATATCCGTCGGCAACCCGCACCTGGCGTGCCTGGTGGACGCCCCGCTGGATAAGTTCGATCTCTCCGCGCCGCCCGAGCTTGATCCCGAGCAGTTCCCGGCCGGGGCGAACGTCGAACTGGTCCAGCTGACCGGGCCGGGGTCGCTCGCGATGCGGGTGCACGAGCGCGGATCCGGCGAGACGCGGTCCTGCGGGACCGGCGCCGTGGCTGCGGCAGCAGCCGCTACCGCCGCCGCTGCCGGGCAGGCGGCCGGGCCGGGCGCAGGCGGCAGCACATCCTGGCAGGTGAGTGTCCCCGGCGGGGAACTCACCGTGACCCTGGACGAGACGACGAGCTGGCTGACCGGCCCGGCCGTGATCGTGGCCGAGGGCGAGCTCGCCCCTTCCTGGCTCGCCGCCGCAGGCTAGCCGCCGGTCAGTTCGGCCACTGAGAGGCCGCGGAAGGACGCGTCAAGCACCTCCGCAATGTGCACTATCGCCGGGGTCGCCGCCGCGCCTGGGCCCGCCGCCCCTGCGCCCGGGTCGGCCACTGACCCGGGCGCGCCGAGCGCCGAGGCGATCTGCAGGCTGCAGCCGGGGTTGGCGGAGATGACCAGGGTCGCCCCGGTGGCGCGGATGGCCGCGGCCTTCCGCGCGCCAAGCTCACCCGCGGCCTCTGGCTGCAGCAGGTTGTACACGCCCGCCGAGCCGCAGCAGGTCCCGCCGTCACCGACCTCGGCTAGATCCAGCCCGGGGATGGTCCGCAGCAGCTCCCTGGGCTGGCGCCGGATGCCCTGTGCATTCCCGAGGTGGCACGCTTCGTGGTAGGCCGCCTTCACCGGCAGCGGATGCCTCACGGCTACCTGCCCGCCACCGCCATCGGCAAGCTCGCTGAGAAACTCGCTGAGGTCGCGGACCTTGGCCGCGGCGCGGGCCGCCCGCTGTGGCCAGTCCTGCCCCTGCTCCCGGTCATGCTTGAGCAGTTCGGCGTACTCCTTCATGGCCGAACCGCAGCCCGCCGAGTTGACCACGATGACCTCGACGCCCGCGTCCTCGAACGCGGCGATGGTCCGCTTGGCGAACATGGCTGCCTCGGTGGCCCGGCCGGTGTGCAGCGAGAGAGCGCCGCAGCAGCCCTGGCCGGGCGGGGTGACCACGTCGCAGCCCTCGGCGGCCAGCACCCGCGCCGTCGCGGCGTTGACTTCGGGGAAGAAGACCTGCTGTACGCAGCCGGTGAGCATGCCGACGACAGCGCGCCGCGGCCAGTGCGCCGGGCTGTGCTCGGGCGGCGGCGCATGGCGGGCGGCGGGCGGCGCCACCTGCAGGGCGGCGGCCAGTTCCGGGGCGACCTTGCGCACCATCGGCGAGTCGCGCAGCCGCCGGTCCAGGCCCGCCCGCTGGGCCAGGCGCAGCAGGCCCGCCAGCAGCCGGAGCCGCCGTGGGTAGGGGAAGGTGGCGAAGATCGCGGCGCGGACCGCGCGCTCGCGGGCCGTCCGCGCCGGCATGGGTGCCGCACCGGCCTGGGGCTCCTCCGTCCAGGTGCGGGCCGCCTCGATGAGCCGGTCATAACGGACCCCGGACGGGCACGCGGGCAGGCAAGCCATGCAGCCCAGGCAACGATCGAGGTGGCTGACCGCTGCCTCGCTGGCCTGCGCGCCGTCCAGCATCTGGCTGATCAGGTGGATGCGGCCCCTGGGGGAGTCCATCTCCTCGCCCCATAGCTGGTAGGTCGGGCAGGCGGGCAGGCAGAACCCGCAATGCACGCAGTCGTCTGCCGCCGAGCGCAGGTCGCCCGAGGGGTCGAGAATGCCTGCCTGGTCGGTCGGCTTCCGCGCGATCGCGGGCTGGGTGCCGCCGCTGGCTGGCTCGTCCATCAGATCCCTCCAGCAAAGCGGCCGGGTGACATCAGGTGCCCTGGATCGAACTGGTCCTTTACCGCGCGCATCAGGTCCAGCCCGGGCACCGGGCCCCATAGGTCGACCACCTCGCGCACGTCGTCGGGCGCGTCCAGCACGACCGCGCTGCCCCGGGTCGGTGGTCCTTCGCCCGCCGCCGCGCCCGGTTTCCCCCGGGCCATTGCCTCGCGCAGGCCGCCCAGGAACGCCGCGACCGCGCCAGGCGGCGCGTCCGGGCGCACGCTCGCGTGCAGCACCCCCGCGGCCGCGGAGCCGGCGACGGCCGGGTCGAGGCCCGCGGCGCCCGCAGCGGCGTCGATGGCTTCCAGCACGCCGCACAGCGCGGCGGCCCAGAACGCGATCCTGATCAGGGTGCCGCCCTGCCCGCGACCACCGGGCCCGCCACCACCGGGGCTCGCGCCGGTGCCGCCCGGAGCGGCGCCCCACCACGGTGGCTCGCTCCGCGACGCGACCGAGCCGGCGCCGAGCGTCCCGCGCATCTGCCCGGCACGCTCTGCCACCCCGCCCGGATCGCCTTCGAGTAGCACGCCGACCCGGACCGGGCCACCGCGCGCGGGCCGGTCGATTTCCACTGCCGAGGGCGCGAGGTCCGACCCGGCGGCGGCGGCCACCGCCTGAGCCACGGCCGCCGCCCCGTACACGTCATCGGTCACAAACGCCGTCGCCGCGGGCAGCGGGTGCAGCCGGAACACCGCCTCGACGATCAGGCCGAGCGTTCCGTAGCTGCCGGCGAAGAGCTTGCCCAGGTCGTAGCCGGCGACGTTCTTGACTACCTTGCCCCCTGATCGCGTGACGGCCCCGTCGGCCCGGATCGCCGTCACCCCGATGACCAGGTCACGCGGTGTCCCGTAGCGAAGCCGCCGCGGTCCGGCAATCCCGGTGGCCAGCACTCCGCCGACGGTCGGCGAGCCATAGCGGGCCAGGCCGCCGGTCTCGGGCACATCGAGCGCGAGTTGCTGCCCGGCGCCGCCGAGTACCCCGGCGAGGTGCGCCATGGTCACCCCGGCCTGCACCCGGGCAACCAGATCACCTGCCGCGTGCTCGAGCACACGGTCCATCCGGAGCATGTCGATCACTACGTCGCAGCGGCGCGGCGGCGCGCCCCAGCCCAGCTTGGTCCCGCCGCCCCTCGGCACCACGGCCAGGTCATGATCGGCGGCGGCCCGCAGTACCGCGCTGGCCTCCTCGACGCTGGCCGGGGACGCCACCCACGACGGCATCACCCCGGCGACCGCGTCCCGGGGCGCGGCCGGGGTGACCGCGCGGCAGGCCAGGGCGAGCGCCCCGGGGATGGTGTCAGTGGTCATCAGAACTGCTCCGCCTGCCCGGCGGCGACCAGGGGATGCACGCCGCGGTGCACGCCCGGCACCTCGCCGCACAGCCGCGGGGTCGGGAACACCTTGCCCGGGTTGCACAGACCCGCGGGATCGAACGCGCACCGAAGCAACTGCATGGTCTCAAGGTCATCGGCTCCGAACATCTTCGGCATGTACCTGGACTTGTCCACGCCGACGCCGTGCTCGCCGGTGATCGATCCGCCGTACTCGATGCACAGGTCCAGAATGGCGCCGGACAGCGTCTCTGCGGCCTCGCACTCCCGTGGCGAGGCGTCGTTGTACAGCACGAGCGGGTGCAGGTTGCCGTCCCCGGCGTGGAATACGTTGGCGACCCGGATGCCGGCCGCCGCCGACAGTTCGGCGATCCGGTCGAGCACCCGGGGCAGGGCGGTGCGCGGGACCACCCCGTCCTGGACGATGTAGGCGACGGTGATCCTGCCCACGGCGGCGAACGCGGACTTGCGGCCGGCCCAGATGATGGCCCGCTCGGCGGGGTCGGCAGCCTCCCTTATCTCACCGCAGCCCGCCTCCTCGCACAAGGCGCGGACCGCGGCGCTGTCCCGCCGGACGTCCGCCTCAGGGCCGTCCAGTTCGACGATCAGCACGGCGCCGGCGCCCGCCGGGTACTGGCAGTTCACGGCGGCCTCGGCGGCCTCGATGGCCAGCGCATCCATCATCTCGATGGCGGCGGGCACGATCCCGGCCCCGATGATCGCGGAGACCGCGGCGCCGCCCGCTCCGGTTGTCCTGAAGGCGGCCAGCAACGTGGTAACGGCCTGCGGGATCCTGGTCAGCTTCACCACGATCTTGGTGACGATGCCGAGCGTGCCCTCGGAACCGGTGAACGCGCCGAGCAGGTCGTACCCGGCCGCCGCACCGGTGCCGTCGCCCAGCCAGGTCAGCTCACCCGCTGGGGTGACGATCTGCAAGCCGGTGACGTGGTGCACGGTGAAACCGTGCTTGAGGCAGTGCGCGCCGCCGGAGTTTTCCGCCACGTTCCCGCCGACCGAGCAGACGATCTGGCTCGATGGGTCCGGGGCGTAGAAATAGCCGAACGGGCGCGCTGCGGTGCTCACGGCCAGATTGGTGACTCCCGGCTCCACGATCGCCCGCTGGCTGATGGGGTCGATCGCGATGATCCGGCGCATCTTCGACATGACGATCAGCACGCCGTCGGTGCGCGGCAGCGCGCCGCCGGACAGGCCGGTGCCGGATCCGCGGGCCACGAACGGGACCTTGGCCGCCGCGCAGGCCTTCACCACGGCCGCGACCTGCTCGGCGGTCTCCGGGAGGACGGCCAGCGCCGGGGCGGCGCGGTGCGACGTGAGGCCGTCACATTCGTAGGTACGCAGTTCCAGCGGGTCGCTCACGACCCCGCTGGACCCGCAGATTTCCACCATGCGGGGGATCAGCGTCTCGATCATCCCGTTGCCTCCGGCCTTTGACTCTCACTGCCCAGAGTGCCACTCAGGCCGCTATGCAGGTAGTCCAACTCGCGGCCATGGGCACCCGGGCACGCCGATGTGGCCGGCGGGATCGGGATCAATAAGGAAATCAGGGCATCCGCTCGTAGGCAGGCAGGGTGAGGAACTCGACGTAGTCGTCGGCGAGGGCGACCTCGGTGAACAGGGTCACGGCCTGGTCGTACCGCGGTGCGTCGAACGCGGCGCCCGCGCTCTCCCGGATCGTGGCCAGTTCCTCCTTGATGATCCGCTCGGTCAGGTCCCTGGTCACCTTCGGGCCATCATCCAGGGCGATGTCGTTGTGCAGCCATTGCCAGATCTGGGACCGGGAGATCTCGGCCGTGGCAGCGTCCTCCATCAGGTTGAAGATCCCCACCGCGCCGTTCCCGCCCAGCCAGTTGGCCAGGTACTGCAGCCCCACGCTGACGTTGTTGCGCAGCCCGGCCTCGGTGATCACGCCGGGTGTCTTGGCCACCGCCAGCAGGTCCGCGGCGGTCACGCTGACATCGTCGCGCCGCCGGTCCAGCTGGTTGGGCCGGTCGCCGAGCGTCGCGTCGAACACCTCACGGCAGAGCGCCACCAGGTCAGGGTGGGCCACCCACGAGCCGTCGAAACCGTCGCCGGCCTCCCGCGTCTTGTCCTCGCGGACCTTGGCCATCGCGATGGCGTTCACCTCGGCGTCACGCCTGCTCGGAATGAATGCGGCCATGCCGCCCATGGCATGGGCGCCGCGCTGGTGACAGGTCTTCACCAGCAGTTCGCTGTAGGCCCGCATGAACGGCGCGGTCATGGTGACCGAGTTCCGCTCGGGGATCACGAACTCGCGCCCGCGGCTCCGGAACTTCTTGATCACGCTGAACAGGTAGTCCCAGCGGCCCGCATTCAGCCCGGCGCTGTGGTCGCGAAGTTCGTAGAGGATCTCTTCCATCTCGAACGCCGCGGGGATGGTCTCAATGAGCACCGTCGCCCTGATCGTCCCGCGCGGGATTCCCAGCGTGTCCTGCGCCAGGTTGAACGCGTCGTTCCAGAGCCGCGCCTCAAGGTGGCTCTCGATCTTGGGCAGGTAGAAGTACGGCCCGGATCCGGCCTCAAGCTGGCGCCGCGCGCAGTGTGAGAAATACAGGGCGAAGTCGAACAGGCTGCCGGACACCCGCTGGCCGTCCACCAGCAGGTGCTTCTCATCCAGGTGCCAGCCACGGGGCCGGACGACGATCGTGGCCAGCTCGTCGGCCGGCCGCAGCCGGTAGGACTTGCCCTCTTCGCTCGTGAAGTCAATGGTGCGATCCAGCGCGTCCTTGAGGTTGAGCTGGCCGATGATCATGTTCTCCCAGAACGGCGTGTTCGCGTCCTCGAAGTCGGCCAGCCAGACATTCGCCCCGGAATTCAGCGCGTTGATCGTCATCTTCCGCTCGGTGGGACCAGTGATTTCCACCCGGCGGTCGACCAGCCCGGGCGCTGGCGGCGCCACTCGCCACGAGGTGTCCTCCCTGACCTGCCGGGTGCCCGGCAGGAAATCGAGCATGGCGCCGGCGGAAAGCTCCTCCTGCCGGGCCGCGCGGGCGGCGAGCAGTTCGCCGCGCCGGCCGCCGAACTCCCGCTGCAGCGCCGCGATGAGGTCCAGTGCCTCTGGGGTGAGGATTTCGTCGTACCGATCTCCGTGCGGACCGGTGATTTCCACGCCCTCGGTCGCCGCCATATCGCGCTCCTCCCGTGTTACGTCACATTGCGGAAGCACATATCCAGACTGCGGAACAGACGCTAGCCTCGCGCCCCAGCACCGGTCAAAGTGTTCCCTGCCACCTCGGGGGCACAACCAGCGGGGCACCGGTGTTTATTCAGGTGAGGCTAACCCGGAGGCATGACAGCATTGACAGATCACCGCACTGCGGTCCACGCAACCCATCCCGATGAGCTGGACATGACATTTCCCGCACCGCAACGACCTCCGTCCGCTGATGAGCCAGCCCGTCCAGACGAGCTGGTCCAGCCTGACGAGCTGATCCGGCCTGACGAGCTGGCCCGGCCGGGCACCAGGGCCTGGACGGCGACCGGCGACCCGCACGCAGCGGACACCGGCGAGCTCAACCGGCTCGACCGGCAGGCGCTGCGCCGGGTGGCGGGACTGTCCACGGAACTCGAGGATGTCAGCGAGGTCGAGTACCGGGCACTCCGGCTGGAGCGCGTGATCCTGGTCGGTGTCTGGACCGAAGGCACGCTGGCCAGCGCCGAGAACTCGATGCGCGAGCTGTCCCGGCTGGCCGAGACCGCGGGGTCCGTGGTTCTCGACGCCTTGGTGCAGCGGCGCGGGCGGCCCGACCAGGCGACCTATATCGGCTCGGGCAAGGCGGCTGAGATCGCCGCGCTGGTCGCCTCCACCGGCGCGGACACGGTGATCTGCGACGGTGAGCTCACCCCCAGCCAGTTGCGGCGCCTCGAGGGCGTAGTGAAGGTGAAGGTCATCGACCGTACTGCGCTGATCCTGGACATCTTCGCTCAGCACGCCCGGAGCAAGGAGGGCAAGGCCCAGGTGGAGCTGGCCCAGCTCGAGTACCTGCTGCCGCGCCTGCGCGGCTGGGGTGAATCACTCTCGCGGCAAGCGGGTGGCCGGGTCGCCGGAGGCGGCGGGATAGGCACCAGGGGCCCTGGTGAGACGAAGATCGAGACGGACCGGCGGCGAATCCGGGCCCGCACCACGAAGCTGCGCCGCCAGATCGCGGAG
>DAIRVB010000083.1:0-2765 GCA_036803065.1 Streptosporangiaceae bacterium | reverse complement strand
CCGGCAGCGGCACCGCAGGGACGTTCCTGCGGTGGCGATCGCCGGTTATACCAACGCGGGGAAGTCAAGCCTGCTCAACCTGCTGACCGGGGCCGGGGTTCTGGTGGATGACTCGCTATTCGCCACGCTCGACCCGGCGGTACGCCGGGCCCGGACCCCGTCCGGCCGCTGGTTCACTCTCACCGACACGGTCGGCTTCGTTAGGCACCTACCGCACCAGCTGGTGGATGCGTTCCGCTCGACGCTTGAAGAGGTGGCGGAGGCGGCTCTGATCCTGCATGTGGTCGACGGCAGCGACGCCGACCCGTACTCGCAGCTCGCCGCGGTCCGCGAGGTGCTCGGTGAGATCGGCGCCGGGCGCGTCCCCGAGCTCGTGGTGATCAACAAGGCCGACGCCGCGGACTCGATCGAGGTGGAGGGGCTGCGGCTGAAGGAGCGGGGCTCCGTGGTCATCTCCGCGCGCACCGGTGCGGGGCTGGACGATCTGTCCGCCGCTCTGGAGCAGGCCCTGCCGCAGCGCGACAGGGAGGTCACCGCGGTAGTCCCGTACGGCCGCGGCGATCTCGTGGCCCGGGCCCATCAGGAGGGCGAGGTGCTCACCGTGCGGCACAGGGCGGACGGCACCGAGTTGACCGCCCGCGTTCCGCCGGACCTGGCGGCCGAGATCGACAGCATCGCGGCTCCGGCCTGGTGAGGTCGGCGGCATCGCGGCTCGGGCCTGGTGACGATTAAATTCCCGTTTCGGGCACCGACCGGAATAGTGTGCGCTCACTCCAGCTTAACGGGTTTATGCAATGGATTGCATCGGTATTCGCCCGTATGTTGATTGCCTATTCAGGCAGCGTTGGCATGATCCTCAGTCACGCTATGAAGTCGTTGCGTTATGTATCGTGATGTATTTCGGACAGCAGTCCCGTGGGCCCCCGCGGGTCTCTTCAGGCGGCGTGCGGCCATGCTGAGACTGGCATTTGCATGCGTGGGGCCGGTGCCCGAGGCGATTGCGGCGGCCCGGGAGGGCCCAGTAGTGGTCACGCTGCGGAGCCGAAGCGGCCTTGAATAGATACGGACGGTAGATCCTGAGGAAAGGTCCGTGATTTCGGGCCTGAGTTCGCCGGATACAACCTGTACAGGGACCCTGTAGTGCAATACCGTAACTGAACCGATATGTTGGTTGCCGCACCCTCGCAGGACCCATAGCCAGGCCACGTTGCAGGCGGGAGATGGGGGGGACCTGACGAGACCTATCCGGTAGGTACGAGCTATGGCAGGTGACCGCGCAATGAGAACCGTGAGCATGGCTCGGCGCACGCATGTGAGAGGGAGAGCCCGGCGGTGACAGTCCGCCTGCTTACCAACATTGGCCGCCTCTGGACAGGGTCCGAGGTGTGGAGCAACGCGGCCATCCTGACCCACAACGAGCGCATCGCGTGGGTCGGGCGCGCTTCTGAACTGCCCGCTGGCCTGCCGGGCGTAGTCGAGGACATCGTCGATGTTGACCATGTGGAGAACCTGGGCGGCTGCCTGGTCACCCCGGGCCTGATCGACGCCCACACGCACCCGGTCTACGCGGGCAACCGCTGGGCTGAGCTCGCCATGCGGTCCGGCGGATCCTCAGATAACGAGATCAACGCCGCGGGCGGCGGCATGGCATCGACCGTCACTGTCACCCGGGGGACCGACCCATGGACGCTCTGCAACGGCGTCCGGGAGCGGCTGCGCGAGTGGCTGATGACGGGGACCACGACCATCGAGGCGAAGACCGGTTACCACCTCACGCGCGACGGGGAACTGGCGGACGTCCGGCTGCTGCGGTCGCTGGAGGGCGAGCCGAACATGCCGCGGGTGCATGTGACGTTCCTCGCTGCGCACGCGGTTCCACCTGAGTACTTCGGCCGCCGTAACGACTACGTGGACGCGGTTGGCGCCTGGTGCGCTGACGCGGCCGCGGCCGGTGCGGACAGCGTGGATGTCTACTGCGAAGAGGGACGGTTCAGCGAGCGCGAGGCGCGCTGGGTGCTGCACGCCGGCCGGCAGGTCGGACTGCTGCCCAGGCTGCACGCATGCGGTGAGTCCCGCACCGGGGCGGCGCGGCTCGCCGCGGAAATCGGCTGTGCGTCCGCGGACGTGCTGCTTGAGGCCTCCGACGACGACGTGGCGGCGCTGGCCCAGGCAGGCGTGGCCGCGGTCGTCTGTCCCGGCACGTCGCTGCAAACGGGCAAGACGCCGCCGGTCCGTGCCCTGCTCGACAAGGGAGTGGCGGTCGCCCTCGGCTCCGATCACACACCTGGCGGGAACGGGATCACCTCGATGCCGCTCGTCATTGCCCTCGCGATCACGCAGTTCGGGATGAGCGTGACCGAGGCGCTTCGGGCGGCAACCCTGGGCGGAGCGGAGGCGCTGCGCGCGCCCGACCGCGGTGCCATGGTGCGCGGCCGGTTCGCCGACATCGTCGCCTGGGACGCAGACCACGAAGGCGCGTTCACCTGGTCGTACGGGCTCAAGCCGAGCCGCGTGTGGCGGGGTGGCGAGCCGGTGCAGGTCAACTGAGACGGTATCCGAGCCGGCTCAGGCCGAGCCGTACGGGCTCAAGCTGAGCTGTACGGGCTCAAGCCGAGCCGCGTGCGGCGGGGTGGCGAGCCGGTGCCAAACTTGCGCCGGCGTCCGGTGCCGGCTTTCTGGGCCGTGCGCCAGCCGTCGGCGGGTACCAGCGGTCGGCGGGTACCAGCGGTCGGCGGGTACCAGCGGTCGGCGGGTACCAGCGGTCG
>DAIRVB010000082.1:0-11457 GCA_036803065.1 Streptosporangiaceae bacterium | reverse complement strand
CTTGTGTGCTCCTTCTCGCGGGCGAGCAGCTCCTCGCAGGCAGCTGCCCACTCTTCACGTGTTCCGGTCTTGTGATCGGTCATTGTTTCTTTCCTTTCTTGTCGTTACAACTGGCATGAGCGCGTCTCAAGACTGCCGGAGCCGCGCCCGGCAGCATCATCGCCGCCATCATCGACACCCACAGGGCGGCAAAGAACGCGAACGAACCGAGCCGGGTCGCAACGCCCATGTCCATCCCGTTCATCTGCCGGACCGCGACGACCCAGGATGCGGCGGCGAGCCCGAGCGTCGCCGTCAGCGCGGCTGCCGTCGCGGCGGTCTGGCCGTGCCGAAGCTGCACCGTGTCCCTCCCCGTGCTCACGACTTGACGGGCTCTGCTTCTACGAGCGCCGAGAGCTGGCGCTCGAGCGCCTTGGCCGCACCGCTGCGCCAGCTCTCGGCCATGGACTCTGACATGGGATCGGGGAAGATGTCCTCCTCCCCGTTTTCCACTCCGTCGAAGATGGCTCGCGCGACGGACTCCGGAGAGGCCTTCGGTATGTCGAGGCCCCGGGACATACCGGTGTCTGTGGGGCCGGTCAGGACCGCATGAACCCGCACGCCCCGCCCGGCCAGAAGAGCGCGCAACGATTGCGTCAGGGAGAACGCCGCCGCCTTGGAGATCGAGTAGGCCGGAATGACCGGCATGGGGGCGAAGGCGTTCAACGACAGATTGTTGACGATGGCTCCCCGGGAACGAGTCAGCAACGGCAGGAAGGCCTGGGTCACGCCATATGTGCCGAAGAGGTTGACGGCGAGGTGCTGTTCGAGTGCGGCGCGATCGCTGAGGTCATCGTAAAGCGCCAGGCCGGCGTTATTGATGAGGATATCGAGAGACTCGACTTTCTCGACAGCTGCCTGAGTCTGCGCCGCGCTGGTCACGTCCAGGGTCAGCGGCGTGATGCGCCCATCCGGGTGGGCCAAGGGCTGGCGCGTACCGGCATAGACCCGCTTCGCGCCTCTCCTCAAGGCTTCCTCGACCGGCGCCTGCCCGATGCCGCGATTGGCCCCGGTCACCAGAACTGCTCTGTCTGCGATTGTCATACACCCTCCTGATAAATCCGGGCGGTCCGCGTTCCGCGGAAGCCCGGACGGCAGTCAGCGGGTGAGACCCCCGCCCGCTTGTGTACTTGCTTCATGCAAGCACCGTAACAGAAACCTCCATGTATAGCAACCATTTGATTGCTATACATTATGGCAACCAGATGGTTGCGTCAAGTCCGCGGCTCGCCCCGCCTGCGGGATCGGTCTGGCGGTGTTTATGCGCGCTTGACTTCAACGTTGGTTGAAGTTCTAGCGTCGGCCGCAGTGCCGTCCTGCCTGGGCCGGCGAGGGGACGACGCGGCTGGTAGTGGGGGCCGCGTCGGTTGATCTGCGCGAGCAGCGCGCAGAGATCTCGGCGTTCGCGGACCGGCTGGGACTCGGCTGAGCCTCCGCCGGTGCCCCCGAGGGATGCCGGGGGAGTGCGCGCTGCCTGAGCACGCGGAGCATCCCTCCCGACTGGGCCGCTGGAGCCCTCCGCATCGCCTGGCCCGAGGAGAGCGAGCGGGTGGACTAGGGCTCAACGTCACGCTCTGTGGCGGGCGTGTCCGCCATTTGAGCCGTATCCGAGGAGGATTGGGTCGCGCGTTCATCCAGCGCGCGTTGCAGCCGGGCTAGCTTGCTGTCCCAGTCGCGGGCCAGGGCGGCCAGGTAGGTCTGGGCGATCGTCATCGGGGCGGCGTTGACGCGGTATCGGATCCGGCGCCGCTCGCCTGGCTCGGCGAGTACGAGACCGGCATCGGCGAGCAGTTCGAGGTGCTTGGTGATCGCCTGCCGCGAGATGGGCAGCAGCGCAGCCAGGTCTGTCGCCGTCGACGGCCCGTGCGTGGCGAGGGCGCCGAGGATGCTGCGCCGCGTCGGTTCGGCGAGCGCGGCGAAGACCGCCTCCGCGACCGCCTCCGGGTCAGGCCGCGGCATCAAGATAGCTGACGAGGTGGGCCAGTTCCTTGCGCCACCCTTCGACATTGCCCTGGTACGCGGTCTCCAGCAGCCCGTCCGGCACCTGCGCGAAGCCGGACTCGACGACGGTCAGCCGCGTTCCCGCGCCGTTTGGCACGAGAGTGAACTCGACGTAGGTACGGCGCGGATCGGCGTCTGGCAGGCCCTGGATGCTCCATGACCAGGCGAACCTGTTCGGCGGCTCCACAACGGCAATCGTCAGCGTCGCCTTGTGGGAGTTGTCATCGAGGTCCCACTCGACGTGAGCCAAGCCGCCCGGGCGCAGGTCGACGGTGGCACGGTCGCCGAACCAGCCGCCCAGGCCCTCGGCACTGGTCAGCGCGTCCCACACCTGCATCGGCGGGTGGGCGAGTTCGATGGTCCGTTCGATGCGGTTCGGGATGGGCATGACAGACCTCCATGTATAGCAACCATCTGATTGCTGTAAGTTATGGCAGCCAGATGGTTGCGTCAAGTCCGCGGCTCGCCCCGGCCGCCAGGTCGTGGCGCAGCTGAGCGATCTAGGGACGCCGGTGCGCGCGGTCACCCGCAATCCGGCGTCTGCTGGGAGGTGGTTTCATGATGCAAGTACGGGTACGCTGAGATCATGCTCGGCCGGACCTATGACGCGCAGAACTGCTCGGCGGCGCGCGCCCTGGAGCTGGTGGGCGAGCGCTGGAGCCTGCTGATCATTCGCGACGCCCTGTTCGCCGGGTGCACCCGCTTCGGTGACTTCCAGCGAAGCCTCGGCGTGGCGCCCAACATCCTCACGGCCCGGCTTGACGGCTTCGTCGCCGCCGGCCTCATGGAGCGGCGGCGGTACTCAGAGCATCCAGAGCACTACGAGTACCTGCTCACCGGCAAGGGCCGCGATCTTGCGCCCGTGATCGTCACCCTCAGCGCCTGGGGCGACCGGCATGCCGCGCCACACGGGCCGCCGATCCTCTTCGAGCACACCGCCTGCGGCAGCGAGATCCATCAGCAGATCTGCTGCGCCGCCTGCGAAGAAGAGATCCGCAACACCGACATCGGGGTACGGCCCGGACCGGGCCTGCTGCCCCCAGTCCCCCCAGACGACCCGGCCGCAGGCCGCCGGTAAGCACCCGGGCCCTGGCCGGGCCCGGCCATCCGGTCGACTTCACTGAGACAGCAATCCTTCGGGCCGAGTCAGCGGCCATCCCTCGCCGGTAGCTAGCCCGCTCCGAACTAAGCCTCTGCACGCAACCAGGCCGAGGCTTCACTATGACAGTGCGCTCACGACCATCGCGGCCTGTTGTCCCGTGAAGCTGCCGGGTGAATTAGCTTTCGCTCTTCAGCTTGCGCCAGCCGCCAGCTCGGTTGTTGGCGATGATGTGCTTGAACATGGTGCTCAGGGCGGCCGCGTTGATGGGCTCGCCCTGGCGGACGGCCATGGTGCGGGCGGTCTTGTTGCCGTGGCCGCCGGTGATGATCCCCTCGGGATCAGGGACGATGGCGCCGTCGTAGAGGAACACGTTGACGTGCTCCTTGGCCGCCAGCAGCGCGCAGATGTTGCCCTGCAGGACGAAGTAGGGCTGACGGGTGCGCTTGATGGTTTCGGACACCTCCGGGTCAGCGCCGTGGACCAGGTCCTGGACTTGGCGGCAGATCGCCTGCTGCCAATCGGGCAGGGCGTCGATGTAGGCATCAACGCGCGGGTCAGCGGCGTATGCCATGGCAGATCCTTCCCCCCCGGCCATCCGAGCACGCGGCGCAGCACCCGGCGGATCGCGCCTGCTCACGTCGATAGCGCTCCAGCTTGCAGGCCGTCCCATGACCAGCGCGGCATGGCCAAGCCCGCCGGAACTCTCGCATCACGGGGCGAGTAGACCAGCACGTCGTCAACCGCCCACTGCATGTAGGCGCGAAGCACGGCGCGAAACTCGGGGTCCTCGGGCAATCCGGCGTCGTCGGCGGCACGAACGAAGCAGTCCACGAATCGCCGGCCCAGATCGCTCATGTCTCCGTTGCCTGCGTGCATGTGCTGCAGCCCGCTCTGGTCGCCACACGTTTGCGAGTACCGCGGCGGTCCGCCCATGACCTCGGCCCAGTAGGCGGCCAGCCGCTCAATGTGCTGTGGGTGCTGCCCGGGATGTGAGAACGGGTGGTTCAGCTCGGGGTCGCTCAGGCACCTCGCGTGGTGCGCAGTGGCCAGGGCGAGGAAAGCGGGCTCGCCTCCGGCGAACTCGAATAGCGTGGGACGCACAACGCGAGCATCGCATAGCGAGCTCGCCAACCGCCAGGCACACGCCGTGCTGTGCCACACTGGGCGGCATGAGCCTCGGGTCACGTTGTGAGCCCGGCTCTCCCGGGACCCGCAATTCATGAGCGCTGGCAGTAACCGGCGGGCGCGCGGCGCCGATGATGCGCTTATCCGCAACGCCAGGAACGCTGTCTACGCAGTCTTCATCAGCGCTGGGTTCATTTTCGCGAGCTGGGCCTCTCGTATTCCGCAGGTCCGCAGCGAGCTGCGGGTGACTCCCGGTGTGCTCGGGCTCATCTTGCTGTGCATAGCCGTGGGCGCGGTCATCGCGACGCCACTGTCCGGGCTGGTCATCGGCTGGCTCGGGGAAACCCGCACAGTGGTCGTGATGTCATGGACGTCGGCCGCCGGCATGGCCATCGTCGCGGTCGGCTACCGGCTGGGGATTCCTGCGGTGGCGGCCGGGCTGTTCCTGTTCGGCTTCGGCAGCGGCGCCTGGGACGTTGCCATGAACGTGCAGGGTGCCGCCGTTGAGCGCGCACTGGGCCGCGCGATCCTGCCCAGGTTCCACGCCGGGTGGAGCATCGGCACGGTCGCCGGGGCTGCCGTCGGGGCGGCTATGGTCGCCCTCGGCGTGCCGGTCACCGTTCACCTGCTCGCCGTCGCGCTCGCCGTCGCCGTCGCCGTGCCCGCGGCGGCCCTGAGGTTCCTCCCCGGCGCCCGCACCGGAGCGCACCAGGACGAGGCGGCCGCCCGGCGCAGCCCGCTCGCGGCGTGGACTGAGAAACGGACCGTGCTCATCGGCCTGTTCGTGTTCTGCATGGCCTTCGCCGAAGGAACCGGTAACGACTGGCTCAGCCTCGCGGTCATCGACGGCTACCGCGCGGCAGCTGTCCTCGGCACCCTCATGTTCGCCATCTTCCTGGCCGCCATGACTGCCGGCCGCTGGTTCGGCCCGCGGTTCATCGACCGGTATGGCCGGGTCCGGGTCCTGCGGGCTTGCGCGGCCACCGCCCTCATCGGCCTGCTCCTGATCGACTTCGGTGGGTTCCTGGCGGTCGCGGTGGCTGGTGCCGTATTGATGGGGCTGGGGATTTCACTGGGATTCCCGGTCGGCCTCAGTTCCGCCGCCGACGATCCCCCGTACGCAGCCCCCCGGGTGGGCACCGCCGCGTCGATCGGCTACCTGGCCTTCCTCGCCGGGCCGCCGGTCGTCGCGTTCCTCGCCGACCAGATCGGCGTCCTGCACGGTCTTTCCATCGCTGGCGTACTACTAGCCGCCGCCCTCATCCTCTGCCGCGCCACCGCCCCCCCAGGCCGCCCCGCGAGGTAGCTGATCACTGCGGGTCTGGTCGCCGGGGGTTAGCGCAAAGCGCGAATGGCACCGCCTAACACCAGGTCAGCCGAACTCGAGGAGCGGATCGGTCACGGCCTCGCGCCATCGGTCCCGGTGGCCGGTCGCGTGCAGCCGGTAGTAGACGGTCTGCCGCTGGGCGGCGCTGGCTGGTTCGTCGTGGCCGCCGATGTTGTGGGCCAGCAGGTAGTGCGCGAACAGCACGCTGCCCGCAGGCCCGGTCGCTTGGGTCGGCTCGCCGAGCTCGATCTTCGGGTACGGCCCCGGGTTCATCTGCTCGACTCGCATGAGCGCGTCAGCGCCACGCTCGGCCAGATAGGACCCGAACCGCAGGTGCGTCCCCGGCCACACCCACAGGTTGCCCCGGTCCGGCTGACTTTGATCGGACAGCCACACTCCAGCCAGCATCGAGAACGTCCCGGGCCGCCCGTCCGGGGGCGGCGGCGTCAGCCCGTCAACATGCGGTCCGCCCGGGCGGTGCGGCCACGGCGGGATGGTCGTGGCCACCTGGGCGAAATCAGGCTCCTGGACGCCAAGATCCGCCCGCAGCAGCCCGCTGGCCAGCGGCCCGATCCCGGTGTCCCGGTAGAAATCCAGTAGCTGGTGGCCGGCCTCGCCGAACCGCGGCCACAGGAAATACGGGCCGACGTCGCCCGGCTCAGGCGGCTCGGCGGCCAGCATGGCCGCGATCAGCTCGCGGCCCCGCGCGATCTGATCGTCGTCGAGCACCCCGGGGATCACCACGTACCCATGCCCCCGGAACATTTCCATCGCCCGCGCCGTGATCGCCGCCACGCCGATCACTTCAGCACCGGCCACCGCCACCCCGCAAGCGAATTTCGTCCCGGTGCCCGGCCGTGCGGGGACTGTCGGTGCGGGGTGGCAGACTGCCGGCATGACCGGATCGGATCCGAAAGCGGACCTTCTCCGTTACCTACAGGTGGCCCGCGAGGCCCTGCTGTGGAAGCTTGACGGGCTCTCGGAGTACGACATCCGCCGCCCGCTGACGCCGACCGGCACCAACCTGCTGGGGCTGGTCAAGCACGTGGCCAGCGTTGAGCTGGGGTACTTCGGCGAGACTTTCGGGCGGCCGTCCGGCGAGCCGCTGCCGTGGTTCGAGGCCGGCGCCGAGCCAAACGCGGACATGTGGGCGGCCGCCGATGAGTCGCGCGAGCAGATCGTCGGGCTGTACCACCGCGCCTGGGCGCATTCGGACGCGACGATCAGCGCGCTGGCGCTGGACGCGACCGGCCACGTGCCGTGGTGGCCGGGCGAGAGTGAGGTGACGCTGCACCGGATCCTGGTCCACATGATCGCCGAGACTGACCGGCACGCGGGGCACGCCGACATCGTCCGGGAACTCATTGACGGGGCCGTTGGGCTGCGGGATGGCAACGACAACATGGCGCCAGGCGACCAGGCGTGGTGGGAGAACTACCGGAGCCGCCTGGAGCGGGTAGCGCAGGAGGCCGGCCCGGGCTGAGCCCTCTGCTCAGGCGAGCAGCAGGCGGCGCCAGGCATCCGCGAGGAAGTGCTCGTAGCGCTCGGGACTCCAGCCGCGCTGGCCGGCCAGCAGCAGGTAGAACTCGGGCGCGTTGGTGGCCCACACGATGTCGGCCGCTTCTTCAAGATCCACTCGCAGCGTGCCCACCGCGGCGAGGTCGGCCACGAAACGGCGCATGTTCGCCGCGCGGCGCTCGGCGATCTCGTGCCACAGCGCGGCCAGTTCCGGCTCGGCCGGCGCCGCCTGCTGGAGTATGCCGAGGACGGGAGCGAGCCGGCCGGCGATCATCCGCATCGCTGAGGCGTAGAGGGCGATCTTGGTTTCGGCGTCAGGGGCGGACTGGATAGCCCGGACGTAGTCGCGCTGATCGGCGGGGACGGCCTCGCCAGTGCCAGAGATCGCTGTCTCGATCAGGAAGCGCACCAGCTGGGGCTTGCGGCCGACCGAGGCGTACACGGTATCGAGCGCCACGCCCGCCTCTTCAGCGATCGCCGTCATCGGCGTGGCGGTGTACCCGCGCTCCGCGAACAGCCGCAGCGCGGCGTCCAGGATCGCCTTGCGGGTGCGGGCCGCGGCCTGCTGGCGCCTGCTGGCGTCGTATCGCCGCTTGACGGGGGGCTGCACAGGCCCCATGATAGCAATATTAACCCTAAGTATCTTCGGATTAATAGTGAAGGCGGGACCGATGACCTACGCGTTCACCTACGAGGTGCCGATCACCACGGAGATCTACACCCGCATCAGGGAGGGCATCGGCCCGGAGTATGCACCGGGCCTCATCGCGCACCTCGCCTACCGCACCGAGACGGGACTGCGCTACATCGAGGTATGGGAGGCCAAGGACGACTGGGACGCCTTCGAGCACGACCGTGTCCATCCCGTCGTCCACCCGCTCCTGCAAGAAATGCTGGGCTTCGTGCCGCCCGAGCCGCCCCGCACGGTGCTCGACCTGGTCGACGCCTGGACCACCCAGCACATGATGACCGCGTGACAAACCGCTACTGACCCGGGGCGGGCTCGAGGATCTTCGTCTGTGGTGTCCCGATGAGAGCAGGGGCGTTGCCGCCGGAGGACCAGATGTTCGCCCGCAGGAAGCTGAGAAAGTTCTCGGCTTCGCTGACGGTGTCGAAGTCGAGGTCGATGACCACGTATTGGGGGTCGTCGACCGGCCGATGCACGCGCTGCTGGCGGACCCCGGACTGCTTCCGGAGCTCGGCGAAGCGCCCGAACGCCGTGTTCCAGGTATCGAAGTCGGTGACGGCGTGCTCGATGTGAAGCGTTGACACGGTGGCTCCTTGGTTGGCCGGGATGACCGTCTTCTCCACGCTAGAAGCGCTGGTTAAAGCTGCCCATCCCAAGTCCCTGGGGTCTTTCGAGTACCGGTGCGAGAGCACGCCCTCGTCGGCACGTACTCTCCAGGCATGATCAGGTCGGCGGCTTCCGGACGGTCGCGTGAGCGGATCGTACGGATATGCGACTCGGTCGGCGATGCGCGGGCGCTGCGGCTGCAACTCCTCGGGGAAATCCGCCAGGTGGTGAGCTTCGATGCCTACGCCTGGCTGCTGACGGACCCGGAGACTTCGGTCGGCTCGGCGCCGCTGGCCGACGTCCCGTGCCTTGAGGAACTTCCCCGTCTGATCCGGCTCAAGTACCTCACCGAGGTCAACAGGTGGACAACGCTGCGCAGTGCTCCCGTCGCGCTGCTCCAGGAAGCGACCGGGGGCGACCCGTCGCGAAGCCTGCTCTGGCGCGAACTGCTGGGCCGGTGCGGCATCGGCGACGTGGCGTCGTTGGTATTCAGAGACCGGTTCGGATGCTGGGGATTCCTCGACCTGTGGAGGTCGGGCACCCCGGCCCGGTTCCACCCGGCCGAGGCTGCTTACCTGGCCGGCATCGCGGATCCTGTGACGCTTGCGCTGCGCCGCAGTCAGGCAAACGCCTTCGTCGCCCGTCCCTCGCGCGGTGCCCGACTGGGGCCGGTGGTGCTGCTGCTTTCCCCCGACCTCGAAGTGCGGGGGCAGACTCCCGAGACGCAGGAGTACCTGCGGATGCTCGTCCCGCCTGCGGGAGACCGGCCGCCGATCCCGGCCAGCGCCTATAACGTCGCCGCGCAGCTGCTGGCCGTCGAGGCCAGCGTCGACCGGAACCTGCCCTCGGCCCGGGTGCACCTGTCGGACGGCCTCTGGGTGACCTTGCGTGCGGCCAGAATCGGGGACGACGAGCCAGGGGAGGAGCGCGCCATCGCCGTCACCATTGAGGAGACCTCCCCGCCCGAGCGGGTCGCCCTGTTCGTGCGGGCGTTCGGCTTCAGCGCACGTGAGACCGAGTTGCTTGGCCATCTGGTCAGCGGAACCGATACCCGCGAACTCGCGCGCCGGATGTTCCTTTCCGAGCACACAGTGCAGGATCACCTGAAGTCGATCTTCGCGAAGACGTCCGCGCGAAACCGCCGGACTCTATTGTCCCGTGCACTGGGCACCTGACCGGGCTCATCTCGGCGTGGTCGCCGCTCGGCGCACCAACTGACCAGCATCGATCCTGAGAAAGCGAAGAGCACAGGCCTACCCAACGACTTTTGGCGCTGGGTGAGCCTGTGCCCGTGCGTGGTGCATCAGCCCTTCGCGTAGTCGCTGGCTCCCCACCAGTCCACGACTACCACCGGCTCGTCGCCGACGACCCACGCATCGTGGCCCGACGGCAGCGCGGTCACCTGGCCAGGGACGGCGTCGAACTGGGTGCCATCGGCCATCTCGATCCGGAGCGTTCCAGCCACGTGGTACTGGAAGTGCGGTGCCTCGCACAGGTCGGTGCCGGCGATCGGCTTGACGTCCTCGGACCACCGCCAGCCGGGCTGCAGGACCAGCCGTCCGATGTCGCTGCCACCGATGTGCAGCAGCTCCATCTGGCCGTTGCTGAATGTGCGGACCTCATCGGCCTGTTCGAAATCCTTGTGCTCTGCTGTTGACACGATCCTTCTCCTTGCCTGTCGATGTCGGATTGGCGGTGCTGGGCCATGGGCCGGTTTACTCGTCCCAGGCCTGGACGCCGGACTGGCGGGTGATCAGGCCGTCCTTCAGGTCGAGCACGGCTATGCACAGGACTCGCGCGCCGCTCGGGTAACGGCAGGCCTGCACGAAGGCCGCGTTGTTCTCGCTGACGACGAGGCGCTCGATCGTGTGCGTCATGTCCCGGCCGCACACGTCGGCGAAGTAGCCGCCGATCGCCTGCCGGCCGCGGATGATCTTCGGGTGGCTGGGCTGGTCGTTGCGGTCCACGACGTGCAGCTCGGCGTCCTCGGCGTACAGGCCGAGCAGCGTTGTGGCGTCGCGCTCCTCGATGCCGCGGCGCAGTGCCTCGGCGTCAAACGACTGGCTGGTCCTGGTGATCTCGCTGGTGCTCATCTGGTGCCTCCTGGTCGGCGCGGGATTCGAACTCCGGGCACGACGATTCCCTGGCACCGTCAACGGACCGTCAAAGCCCAGGCCGGAGCACATAGGGCAGCTCAGGGACTGCCGCGACCTGGGCATTCCCCACTACAATGACGCCAGCCATGCTTGAGATCCGTGTGATCGGCGAGCTAGAGGTGCAGCTGGCCGGGACGAAGGCAGAGCTCCCGGCCAGTAGACGGGTCAGGGCGCTGCTGGGCTGGCTCGCGGTCCATCCCGGCCGCCATCCCCGGTCCCGGCTGGCCGGCCAGTTCTGGCCGGACGTGCTCGACGCCAGCGCGAGGGCCAGTCTCCGAAGCGCCATCTGGGCCCTTCGCTCGGCGCTCGGGCCCGATTTCGGCTCGTACCTGGCCACCGACCGAGACACCGTCACCCTCGCAGCCGACGGTCTTACGGTGGACCTGCAGGAAGTGAGGCGGCTCATCGAGCAAGGCCAGCCCAGGGCCGCGCTCGACCTGTGCCGCGGGGACCTGCTGCAGGAACTCGACGATGACTGGGTGGTCGAGGCCCGCGAGGAACTCGACCGTGATATCGCCGCCGCGCTCCGGGACCTCATGGAACAGGCCATTGCCGCAGGAGATCCGGCGGCCGCGGTCGTCTGGGCGCGGCGCCGGGCAGCGCTCTGCCCGCTGGACGAGTCGGCCGGAGCTGACCTGATCGGCGCCCTGGTCCAGGCGGGCGACGCGTCAGGAGCACTGGAGGCGCTGGCCAAGCTGCGGGACCGGCTGGACAGCGAGCTCGGGATCCCGTTCTCCCCGGAGACGTCGGCCTTGGTCAGCCAGCTTCGCCGGACGCCCGGCCGGCCGGGCGAGATCGGCCGGCCCGCTGATCGAGGCCCGACCACCACTGAGCGCGCGGTCGAGCCAGCAGCAGGCCTCGTCGGCCGGGAACAGGAATTCGCCGAGCTGGCCAA
>DAIRVB010000081.1:0-11512 GCA_036803065.1 Streptosporangiaceae bacterium | reverse complement strand
GCCGGAACCCCGCGCGGCCCCGGTGGTAGGCGCGTCTCCCGCTCCATCGGCGAGGATGCGCCGGAAGAGCGTGGCTTGGTGGATTGAGCTGCCCGTCCTGGTGGTACTCGCGCTCGTGCTGATGCTGGTCATCAAGACCTACGCGATCCAGGCGTTCTATATCCCGTCGTCCTCGATGGAGAACACGCTCGACATCGGCGACAAAGTCCTGGTGAACAAGCTCATCTATCATTTCCGCTCGATCGACCGCGGCGATGTCATCGTGTTCAACGGGGACGGCTCCTGGGACCCGGCTGCCCCCGCGAGCTCGTCGAACCCGGTGACCGGTGGGGTGGACCGGCTGGGCCACGCCATCGTCGGCCTGTTCGGCATCTCGCCCGATCAGGACTTCATCAAGCGCGTGATCGGGGTGCCCGGCGACCATGTGGCGTGCTGCGATGCCAGCGGCCGGGTGACCGTCAACGGTGTGCCCCTCAACGAGAAGTCCTACCTCTACCCGGGCAACCCGCCATCGGTCGTGAAGTTCAGCATCATCGTGCGGCCGGGGCGCCTGTGGGTGATGGGCGATCACCGGAGTGTGTCCTACGACTCGCGCGGGCACCGCAGCGATCCGGGCGGCGGGACGATCCCGGAGAGCCAGGTGATCGGCCGGGCGTTCGTGATCATGTGGCCGCCCAGCAGAGCCGGGCTCCTGCGTATCCCCACGACTTTCGAACAGCAGAAACTGACCGCCTCGGCGATGCCGGGCAGCGCGGCGGTCGCGGTTCCAGTAGCGGTCGCCATGGTCCTGCCCATCGGGTGGCTGCGTCGGCGGGCCAGGCGCCGTGCCCGGCGTCGCACGCTCAGCCGGATGTCCTTCCGGCGTCGCATGCGCAGGCCGGTGCTGCGCGGCCGTCGTCCGGGGCGCTGGTGACACGATGCCGGCGCCCGAGTGGCGACACCCCGGCTATACCCCCCGGCGTGTGGCAGGACTGACCGGCTATGAGCGCGCCTTGGCCAAGGCGGGGCTCTCCCCGGTAGCGGGTATCGACGAGGCGGGCCGTGGCGCGTGTGCCGGACCCCTCGTGGTGGCGGCCGTTGCCCTCGATCCCGGCCGCCTGTCCCGGCTGCGCGGCATCGCCGACTCGAAGGCACTGTCGCCCGCCGCCCGCGACGAGGCCTATGTCGAGGTAACAGGATCCGCGCTGGCCTGGCATTGCGTGGTCATCCCCGCGCCGGAGATCGACGCCACCGGGCTGCACGTCTGCAACATCGCGGGGATGCGACGCGCGCTCGCCGGGCTGGCCACCACGCCGGAGTACGTGCTCACCGACGGCTTCCCGGTGCGCGGCCTCGGGGTGCCGGCGCTCGCAATGTGGAAAGGCGACGAGGTCGCCGCGTGCGTGGCCGCCGCCTCCATCGTGGCCAAGGTCACCAGGGACCGGATCATGACGCGGCTGCACGGGCACTATCCGGTCTACGGGTTCGACCGGCACAAGGGGTACTCCACGCGGAGCCACATGCGGGCGCTGGCGCATCATGGGCCCTCCCCCGAGCACCGGGTCTCCTTCGCGAACGTCCAGGGGCTGACCGCGGCCGGGCCCGGTTCGTCCGCTGATGTCCTCATGGCTGATGACGAGGTCGGCGGTGTTGCCGCGCATGCCATGTCCGGGCAGTTGACGGGGGGAGAATTGACCTATGGTTGATCTCATCCGGGCCGATGCTCCCGACGCTGGCTGATCGGAGGGGCGAGCATGAGCGCAGAGGATCTCGAGAAGTACGAGACCGAGATGGAGCTGCAGCTCTACCGCGAGTACCGGGACGTCGTCGGCCTGTTCACCCATGTCGTCGAGACCGAGCGCCGTTTCTACCTGACGAACCAGGTTGAGCTGAACGTACGGGCGGCCGAGAACGGTGAAGTGTATTTCGAGGTCACAATGCAGGACGCGTGGGTCTGGGACATGTACCGGCCTGCGAGATTCGTGAAGAATGTCCGGGTCGTGACCTTCAAGGACGTGAACGTCGAGGAACTCGCGCGCAGCGACCTCGAGGTGCCCGACACCAAATAACACGAGGGCGAGCGGGGGGTTCCCTCCGCACCGTGGGGGTCCTCCTCCCCACCCGAGATGGGTCCTCTCGGCACCCGTGCGGGGTCCCCTCCGCACCCAAGCACGGGCCAACGACAGTATGGGCCCCGGCCTTCCACAGAACGGCCGTTCAGTTCTGGCGTCCACCGCGACAGCAAGCGTCTAGCTGGTCCTCTCCGCCTCCGGCACGGTCGGAGGTGGAGGTGGTGACCCTTGAACGCCAAGGATGCCTTAGGCAGACGCGGTGAGCAGTTCGCCGCGCAGTACCTGGAACGGGCCGGGTTCCGGATCCTCGACCGCAACTGGCGGTGCGCGGAAGGCGAGATCGACATCGTGGCCGCGGAGCGCCGGGTGCTTGTCGTGTGCGAGGTGAAAACCCGGTCGGACGACAGGTACGGCACCCCTCTCGACGCCATCACCAGGACCAAGCGCTCTAGGCTGCGGCGGCTGGCCATCCGCTGGCTGGTGGCGCACGGCGTGCTCTTCGACGAGGTGCGCATCGACGTGATCGGGCTGGTCCGTGACCGGTCCGGGCATTTCACGGTGGAGCATGTCCGGGGGGTGGGCTAGATGCCGGTCGCCCGGACCTACTCGATCGCGCTGGTCGGGGTGGAGGGCCATCCCGTGGAGATCGAGGCGGATATCGAGAACGGGCTGCCCGGGCTGCTCCTGGTCGGGCTGCCGGACACGGCGCTGCGTGAGGCCAGGGACCGGATCCGCGCGGCGATTGTCAACAGCGGCGAGCAGTGGCCACAGCGCAGGATCACGGTCGGCCTGTCCCCTGCCAGCCTGCCCAAGCGCGGCAGCGGATTCGACCTCGGCATCGCGGTGGCCGTCCTCGCGGCTGCGGGTGCGGTGCCCGCGGCTGCCATCGACGGCATCGCCTTCGTCGGCGAGCTTGGGCTCGACGGCCAGGTGCGCCCGGTCCGGGGCGTGCTGCCCGCGGTGGCGGGCGCGGCCGCCACCGGGTTCCGCCGGGTGGCCGTGGCCCGGGCCAACGCGGCCGAGGCGGCCCTCGTCCCCGGGCTGCGCGTGCTCGGCGCTGAGACCCTGTGCGGACTGCTCAGCTGGTTCCGCGGGGACCGGGGCGGCGGGGTCGCCGACCGGGTCGAGGTCCTCGAGGGCGGAACTTTTCCAGTACAGGCCAAGGCGGCCGCCGGGCCGCGGTCTGGAGGCCCGCGAGCTGACCTGGCCGATGTGCTTGGCCAGCCGGCGGCCCGCCGGGCGGCCGAGATCTGCGCGGCAGGCGGTCACCACCTGTCCCTGCTCGGCCCCCCAGGTGTTGGAAAGACCATGCTTGCCGAACGAATCCCCACCGTGCTGCCGAGACTTGACCGCGCGGCCGCGCTGGAGGTGACCTCGATCCACTCGGTAGCGGGTGCCCTTCCCGCCGGGGGCCAGCTGATCACCGACCCGCCGTTCTGCGCCCCGCATCACACGGCGACCAAGGCGGCGATCGTCGGCGGGGGAAGCGGCGTCATCCACCCGGGCGCGGCCTCGCTGGCGCACCGCGGCTGCCTGTTCCTGGACGAGGCCCCGGAGTTCGGGCGGGACGTGCTTGACGCGCTGCGCCAGCCGCTGGAGTCGGGGGAGGTGGTGGTGGCCCGGTTGGGCGTGACCGCGCGCTTCCCGGCCAGGTTCACCCTGGTGCTGGCGGCCAATCCGTGCCCCTGCGCCAAGGGGCCCGGGCTGCGGGCCGCCTGCTCCTGCACGCCAGGGGCGCGGCGCCGGTACCTGGCCCGGCTGTCCGGGCCGTTGCTGGACCGGGTGGATGTCAAGGTCGAGTTCCTGCCGGTGGGCCGCGCCGAGCTGCTGAGCGACCGCAGGTTCGCGGAGTCCAGCGCGGCGGTGGCGCTGCGGGTGGCCGACGCGCGGCGGCGGGCGGCTGACCGGCTGAAGGACACGCCCTGGCGGCTTAACGCGGAGATCCCTGGCAGCGAGCTGCGACGCAGCTTCGCACCGGGACCCGGCGCGCTCGTCCCGTTGGAGCGGGCCATGGATCTGGGTGAGATCAGCGCCAGGGGCGTGCACCGGGTAATCCGCGTTTCGTGGACCCTCGCCGACCTGGCCGGCGTGGCCCGGCCGACGTTAGCCGAGACGAGCCTTGCGCTGGGCCTGTGGCTGGGCGTGGGCCGATGACGGCCGCGGCCGATGAGGACCGGCTGGCCCGGGCCACCCTGACCTGTCTGGCGGAGCCCGGTGATGTGGTGCTGGGTGCCCTGCTCAGGACCTGCGATCCGGCCCGGATCGTCGCCGCGCTGACTGAGGGCCGGACACCGTCCGGAGCGGGCCGTGTTGCGGGCCTGGACGGGGCGCTGCGGCGGTGGGGGGCGCGGCTCGGCGACGCGCCGACCGCGACCATGCTGGATACCTGGCACCGGGACGGCATCCGCCTGCTCTGCCCGGCTGACCCGGGCTGGCCCGGGCAGCTGGACGTGCTCGGCGACGCCCGGCCCTGGGGCCTGTGGGTGCGGGGCAGCGCCGACCTGCGTTACGCCTGCCTGCGCTCGGTGTCGATCGTCGGGACCCGCGCGGCGACCAGCTACGGCATGCACGTCTGCCTGGAGATGTCCGCCGCGCTCGCGCAGCGGGGCTGGGCGGTGGTGTCCGGCGGCGCGTTCGGCATCGACGCCTCCGCGCACCGTGGCGCGCTGACGGCCGAGGGGGTCACTGTCGCCGTCCTGGCCTCCGGGGTCGATGAGCCCTACCCGCTCGGCCACCACGGGCTCTTCGAGGCCATTGCGGCGCATGGCGTCCTGCTCAGTGAGTGGCCGCCCGGACGGCGTCCGACCCGGCCCGGCTTCCTGGTCCGCAACCGCGTCATCACGGCGCTCAGCCGGGGGACCGTGGTGGTCGAGGCCGCCCTGCGCAGCGGGGCGCTGAACACCGCCCGGCACGCCCGCGACCAGTGCCGGCCGCTCATGGCGGTACCCGGCCCGGTGACGTCCCTGGCATCGGAAGGCTGTCACGAGATCATCAGGGAGTGGGGCGCCGTGTGCGTCACCGGTGCCCGGGACGTGCTGGAGCATCTGGCGTTCCCCGGCGATGAGCCCGTCGCCGCACGGGCGCGTGGCCCGGTGCTGCCCCGCGACGAACTCGACCCGATCTCCCGGAGGGTGCTGGAAGCCGTTCCGGCGCGGGCTGGGCGCGGCCCGGCCCGGATCGCCGTGTCGGCAGGCGTGGACTTCGACACGGTGATGCGCTGCCTGGGCGGCCTCGCGGCGGGTGGCTTCGTCGAGCGCTGCGACCGAGGCTGGCGCCTGCGAAAGCAGGCCTGACCTGTGACAGAGCTTCTGGTTGCGTGGAGCAACGCTGCCGCCGGCCCAGACACGCGCTCCGGCACTCGCGCTGAAACGGGCGGGAAGCGGCGTGGTGTCGCACACTGGGATCATGGCCCCCCTCCCTGGAATCAGGGCCTCCGGTCAGCCGGCGGAGCCACTCCCGCCGAGGCTGGCCGAGGCGCTGGACGGTTTCGGCCGGCACCTGGCGGCGGAACGGGGGCTATCGCCGCACACCGTCCGGGCCTATCTGGGTGATGCCGGCTCGCTCCTGGAGCACGCCGGCCGGATCGGCGTCACCAGCATGGACGAACTGGATATCGGCATGCTCAGAGGCTGGCTGGCGGGCCAGCATGCCACCGGGCACGCACGGGCTACGCTGGCCCGCCGGGCGGCGGCGGCGAGAACATTCACCGCGTTCGCCTGCGCGCGGGGCTGGCTCGACCGCGATCCCGGCGTCCTGCTCGGCACGCCGAAGACGCGGCGCCGGCTTCCCGAGGTCCTGCGCCAAGATCAGATGGCCGCAGTGCTCGCGGCCGCGGCCGACGCCGCGATGGCGGGTGCCGGCGGCGGCCCGGGTGATACCGCCCTCAGCCGCCGGGACCGGGCCATAGCGCTCCGTGACACAGCCATCATGGAGTTGCTCTACGCGACGGGCATCCGGGTCAGCGAACTGTGCGGGCTGGGCCTGGGTGACCTGGACCAGGAGCGCCGGACGGTTCGGGTGCTGGGCAAGGGCGGCCGGGAGCGCACGGTGCCGGTGGGGCTGCCCGCCATTCGGGCGGTGACCGGCTGGTGCCGCGACGGACGTCCGGTCCTGGCCGGCCCTCGCAGCGCCGATGTCCTCTTCATCGGCGCACGGGGCGGCCGGCTGGACCCGCGGACCGCACGGCGGGTGGTGCACGCGCGGATTGCCGCTGTGCCGTCAGCGCCCGACGCCGGCCCGCACGGCCTCAGGCACGCGGCAGCGACCCACCTGCTGGAGGGCGGCGCCGACCTGCGGAGTGTGCAGGAGATCCTGGGCCACGCCTCCCTCGCGAGCACCCAGATCTACACCCACGTGTCGGTCGAGCGGCTTGAATCGGCGTACCGGCAGGCGCATCCACGAGCCTGACCGAACAGGTACATCCCCAGGCTGCGGTGAGCGGGTAGAGTACATGCAGGCCGTAGGAGTCAGCGTGTGCAGATGCGCATGCGCTTCCGGCCTAATTCGCGCGTCCGCTTGCCGCCTGGATGTCGGTTCGGCCTCCGGCGGGACGCACTTCACCGGTCCGCGGCTCTTGTAACCGCGGCGGGGTGCGCCCGGGCGCCAGGTACCAACCGAGAGCGTCGGCGTGCTCGCACGCGGCGCGAAACAGGAAGGGGACCACCGGCATGGCTCCGGTTGTCACCATGAGGCAGCTGCTCGAGAGCGGCGTGCACTTCGGGCATCAGACCCGGCGCTGGAACCCCAAGATGAAGCGTTTCATCCTGGCCGAGCGCAATGGCATCTACATCATCGATCTGCAGCAGTCGCTGGACTTCATCGACAACGCGTATGAGTTCATCAAGGAGACGGTCGCCCACGGCGGCACGGTGCTCTACGTCGGCACGAAGAAGCAGGCCCAGGAAGCGGTCGCCGAGCAGGCCCGCAGGGTGGGCATGCCGTTCGTGAACCAGCGGTGGCTGGGCGGCATGCTGACCAACTTCACCACGGTCTTCAAGCGGCTCCAGCGGCTCAAGGAGCTTGAGGAGATCGACTTCGACGACGTCGCGGGCTCGGGCATGACCAAGAAGGAACTGCTCCAGTTGCGGCGCGAGCGGGACAAGCTGGAGCGGTCGCTGGGCGGGATCAGGGACATGTCCCGGGTGCCGAGTGCCCTGTGGGTGGTCGACACCAAAAAGGAGCACATCGCTGTCAGCGAGGCGCGCAAGCTGGGTATCCCGGTGATCGCCATCCTGGATACCAACTGTGACCCGGACGAGGTCACGTACCCGATCCCGGGCAACGACGACGCGATCCGCAGCGTCGCGCTGCTCACCCGCGTGGTTGCCGATGCGGTCGCGGACGGCCTCATCGCCAGGGCGGGCGCGGCCGACGGCGAAGAGAAGCCGTCCACACCGGCACCCGGCGATATCGGTGCTGCGGAACCGCTGGCCGAGTGGGAGCGCGAGCTTCTCCAGAGCAAGGCGGCGGACGACCAGGCTGCGGCCGCCACCGCGGAGGCCGCTGCGGGCGCCGCCGAGGCCGCGCCGGTGTCTGCCGCTGCTGCCGAGGCGCCATCGGGCGATACTGAAGCCCCGGAGGCGGCCAGCGCCGCGGACGCGAATGCCGCTGACGCGAGTGAGGCTGACGCGAGTGAGGCTGACGCGAGCGCGGCTGACGCTCCCGAGGCAACGGCCGAGCCAGAGGCAGTCCCAGCCCGAGCCGGCAGCGGGACCGCCGAGTCCGGGTCCGACGGGGCCTGACACCCGCGCGGCCGCACAGGAAGGTGGGCGGCTACAGCCGAGCGGCCCACCGGATCACCAGACAGTGAGAGATGAGGACATGGCGAACGTCACCGCCGCAGAAGTGAAGCGGCTCCGTGAGCACACGGCTGCGGGCATGATGGATTGTAAGAGGGCACTTGAGGAAGCCGATGGCGACTTCGATGCCGCCGTAGAGATCCTCCGGCTCAAGGGCGCCAAGGACGTGAGCAAGCGGGCCGCCAGGACCGCCGCCAACGGCCTGGTCGCTGCCGAGCTGGACGGCACCTCGGCCGGGGTGCTGGTCGAAGTCAACTGCGAGACCGACTTCGTCGCGAAGACGGACCGGTTCCAGGAGGCCGCGGCCGAGATCGCGCGGGCGGCGCTGGAGCACAAGCCGGCTGACCGGCTCGCCCTGCTCAGCGTCGAAATCCGGCCGGGCGTCACGGCCCAGCAGCTTCTCGAGGACGCCAGCGCCTCACTCAAGGAGAAGCTGGAAATCGGCCGGTACGCCCAGTTCCAGGGCGGCTACGTGGCGAGCTACCTGCACCGGTCCGACCGCGACCTGCCGCCTACGGTCGGCGTGCTCGTACAGCTCGATAAGCCGTCGGCGGAGGCGGGGAAAGACCTCGCGCAGCAGATCGCGGCCATGCGCCCGCAGTACATCACCCGGGACGAGGTGCCCAGCGAGGTAGTCGAGAAGGAACGCGCCATCGCCGAGCAGATAACCCGCGACGAGGGCAAGCACGAGCAGGCCATCCCGAAGATCGTCGAAGGCAGGCTGAACGCGTTCTTCAAGGATGTCGTGCTGACCGATCAGCCGTTCGTCAAGGATCCGAAGAAGGCAGTCAAGCAGTTGCTCAGCGAGTACGGGGTCACCGTGCGCGGGTTCGCCAGGTTCCAGGTGGGCCAGGCCGGATGAGCCATAGCGGGGCTGCGCGGTGACGGCAGGCGAAGGGGGCCACATGGCGGGCGTTTCCCGTTCGGAACCAGCGGGCGGGAAGGCCCACCATCGCTGGCGCCGGGTGGTGGTGAAGCTGTCCGGCGAGGCGTTCTCCGGTGATGAGGCCTTGGGCATCTCGCCTGACGTGGTGTTCCACATCGCTAAGGAGATCGCGGCCGCCGTCGCGGAGGGTGTCGAGGTCGCGGCCGTGGTGGGCGGCGGCAACATGTTCCGCGGCCGGGTGCTCTCCGAGCGCGGCATCGACCGGGCCAGGGCCGACTACATGGGCATGCTCGGCACGGTGATCAACTGCCTCGCCCTCCAGGATGTGCTGGAGAAACTCGGTGTTGACACCCGCGTGCAGACCGCGATCACCATGGGGCAGGTCGCCGAGCCCTACATTCCCCGGCGGGCCATCCGGCATCTGGAGAAGGGCAGGATCGTGATCTTCGGCGCGGGCCTCGGCGCGCCCTTCTTCTCCACCGATACGTGTGCCGCGCAGCGCGCTCTGGAGATCGGGGCGGAGGCCGTGCTCAAGGGCACGCAGGTCGACGGGGTCTACGACGCGGATCCCCGGACAAGCCCGGATGCGGTGCGGTTTCACCAGCTTGACTATGGCGAGGTGCTGCGCCGGGAGCTGAAGTTCATGGACGCGACCGCGGTGAGCCTGTGTATGGACAATGGCCTGCCCATCGTCGTTTTCGACCTTATGGAAGAGGGCAACATCGTGCGGGCGGTGCGTGGTGAGAAGATCGGCACGCTGATATGCCGCGCAGGAGATTTCTGATGCCCGCTGGCGCGAACTGCGAATGAGACAGGCCCAGGACGCACAGGAGCCGCAGTGATAGACGAAACCCTCCTCGAGGCCGAGGAGAAAATGGAAAAGGCCGTCGCGGTCGCCAAGGAAGAGTTCGCCACGATCCGCACCGGGCGTGCGCATCCGACCATGTTCAGCAAGATCACGGCCGAGTACTACGGAACGCCGACGCCGGTTAATCAGCTTGCCTCGTTCCATATCCCCGAGCCGCGGATGGTCGTCATCCAGCCGTTCGACAAGTCCTCGCTTGGCTCGATCGAGAAGGCGATCAGGAACAGCGACCTCGGGGTGAACCCGTCGAACGATGGCGCGATCATCCGGGTGGTATTCCCCGATCTCTCCGAGGATCGCCGGAAGGAATACATCAAGGTCGCGCGGCACAAGGCCGAGGACAGTAAGGTCTCGATCCGCAACATCCGCAGGCATGCCAAGGATTCGCTGGACAAGC
Organism: Streptosporangiaceae bacterium; assembly: GCA_036803065.1. Classification (GTDB taxonomy): domain Bacteria; phylum Actinomycetota; class Actinomycetes; order Streptosporangiales; family Streptosporangiaceae; genus JAWWPY01. The sequence continues at coordinate 1,515 of DAIRVB010000081.1, read as the reverse complement.
TCGTCAAGAGCGGTGACGCAGGCGAGGACGATGTGCACCGGGCGGAACGGGAACTCGACGATCTCACCCACACCTACGTGGGGCAGGTGGACGACCTGCTCAGGCACAAGGAAGCCGAGCTCCTCGAGGTATAGGTTGCCTCCCAGCCAGCAGGGGGAGCCCGGTACCGAAGGTGAACCCGGCCGCGTAAGCGAGCCCGGTAACTTCAGCGATCCCGGTAACCTCGCCGAGCGGAGGGCCCGGGCGGGCCGCAATCTTCCCGCCGCGCTGGCGGTGGGCCTGGCCCTCGGTGCCCTTGCTCTGCTCACCCTGTTCACCATCAAGATCCTCTTCCTGGTGGTCGTGGGCGTGGCGGTCGCGCTCGCGCTGTGGGAGCTGACCCGTGCGCTGCGCACCCGGGATATTCGCCTGCCGCTGGTGCCAGTGGTCACCGGCGGCTCGGTGATGATCGCGCTGGCGTACTGGCGCGGAGAGCGCCCGCTGGTGGCGGCGCTGGCCATAACGGTGATCGTGGTCATGTCCTGGCGGCTCCCCGGAGCCAGCGCGGGTTACTTGCGGGACGTCGCCGCAGGCCTGTTCGCCCTCGCGTACCTGCCGCTGATGGCTTCTTTCGTGGCGCTCATGCTCGCCCCGGCCGACGGCCCCCGCCGAACCGTCGTGTTCCTGATCCTGGTGGTCTGCAGCGACGTCGGCGGCTACGCCGCGGGCAGCCTGCTCGGCCGGCACCTGCTGGTGCCGAAGATCAGCCCGAAGAAGACCTGGGAGGGTTCAGCCGGTGCGGCGCTCGCGTGCGTCGTGGCGGGCGCGATCCTGCTGCCCACAGTGCTGCATGCCCCGGTCTGGCAGGGGGTGGTGCTGGGCGTGGCGGCGGTCGCGACGGCGACCCTCGGCGACCTGTCAGAGTCAATGATCAAGCGGGACCTGGGGATCAAGGACATGGGCACGGTCCTGCCCGGCCACGGCGGAGCGCTCGACCGGATCGATGCCATGCTGGTCAGTGCCCCCGTGATATGGCTTCTCCTGACGATCTTCATCCGTTGACGTTTGACGTTTCCCGGCCGGGGTGCTGCTCGGGGTCAGCCTGCACGTTCATTGATCCTGGACCGCGAATCCAACTGCATAGCGTAGTGAGATAATTACGAGCCGTAGTAGCTTGTATCCCGGAGTCGCTGGCGCCGCTGAGAGGACAGTGACCAATGACAGCCGGGACAACCAGGGCGGGACGGTCGGCTCTGCGACGGCGGCTCACTCCCGCGGCGCTGCTCTTGCTCGCCACCGGGCTGAGCGCGCTGTCGTTCGCGCTGGTGCCCGCGCCGCAGGCCGCGCTCGCCGCATCGCACGGGGCATCGCACGGGGCGGGTGCCTTGATCACGGCAGGCAGCTTCCACTCGTGCGCGATCGAAAGCGGTAAGGCCTACTGCTGGGGCGACAATGGCTCCGGGCAGCTCGGCAACGGCAGCACGGTTGGCTCCAGCGTCCCGGTGGCCGTGGACACCAGCGGCGTGCTGGCCGGCC
>DAIRVB010000080.1:0-11539 GCA_036803065.1 Streptosporangiaceae bacterium | reverse complement strand
TCCAGGGGGCATGCGGCATGCGCTTTCATGATCCGTAGTACCTGCGCATTCTTCGCATCGCCTGCTCAACGAATCAGGTGCTGCTGATCTTCGACGAGATCGCCACGGGTTTCGGGCGGACCGGCGCCTTGTTCGCCGCCGATCACGCAGGGGTCAGCCCGGACGTGATGTGCCTGGGCAAGGCGCTCACCGGGGGCTATGTCTCGCTGGCGGCGACGCTGTGCACGCCGGAGGTGGCGGCCGGGATCTCCCGGGGGGAACTGCCAGTGCTGGCCCACGGGCCGACCTTCATGGCCAACCCGCTCGCCTGCGCGATCGCCAGCGCCTCGGTGGACCTGCTGCTCAGCGATGATCGGCCCGGCTACTCCGGGGGCTGGCACGCCGCGGTCGGCAGGATCGAGACGGGACTGTCCACAGGCCTGGCCCCCGCGCGTGACCTGCCCGGTGTGGCCGACGTGCGTGTGCTCGGTGCAATTGGCATCGTGCAACTCGACCACGAGGTGGACCTGGTGGCCGCGACCCGCGCGGCGGTTGCTGAGGGGGTCTGGCTGCGTCCATTTCGCGACCTGGTCTACACGATGCCGCCGTACCTCACCGGCGACGCCGACCTGGGCCGGATCTGCGCGGCCGTCCGCGGCGCGGCCGCGGCCGGCTGAGGTCGGGCGATTCTCAGGGAGTCAGCAGGAACCAGACCGCGGTGCCCGCGTCGTCACTCTCGTATCCCCACCGCTCCGCGAGGTTCTCGACCAGGAAGAGCCCGTGCCCGTCGGCGGCCAAGGTGTCGGCCTTCACCACGGGGATGCTGCTGGGGGAGCCCTCGTCGATGACCTTGACCTCCACCGAGTCCGTCAGGTCAGCCACGGCTATCGTGACCGTCCCACCGGGCCGCCGCGAATCGCTGTGCAGTACCGCGTTCGTGACGAGTTCGGAGCAGAGTAAAACCGCGACGTCGGCGCACGGATGGTCGGGCCCGAGAACCTCGGCCACGAAGGCCCTGGCCCGGGCCACGTTCTTGGGTATGCCGCTGATGGTGAGGCTGTTCGGCCCCGGCGGCTCCGCCGGTGCCGCGCGCTCGGCCGGGGCCGACGGAGCCTCCCGGCCCGCTGAGCGAGGCCTTAAGGCGTTTCCGTGACGGGCGGTTATTGCTGCTGCCATCGCTGAAAAGCTCCTTGCCGGGTGGTCCTCCGCCTGGGCTGCTGGAGCAGTGGAACTCCCCCCCACTGCCTGCTATGCCGTATAGGAGTTGTAGCCGTACAGGCACAGCGTGTCAGTGACAATGATGGTCTGGGTGTGCACGCCACGCAAGTGCGTAGCACAAATCTTGCGAATGAAATTTCAGATGCGATCTCACACCCTTCACAAATTCATGTATCGTGAGCTTCGAGTTCGGGAGTTGGCCTAGGAGGGGGGCGGCGTGTCGGTAGGTCCCACGGTGCGTCGCCGCCGGCTTGGCTCCGAGTTAAGACGCCTGAGGGAGGCGCACTCCTTCAAGCTGGAAGACGCCGCTGAGCGTCTCGGGCTGGCCCCGTCGACACTGTCGCGCATCGAAACCGGGAAGGCGCCCACCAGGACCGCCTACCTGACGACCATGTTCGACATGTACGGCGTCGTCGACCCGGCCCACCGGCAGGCGCTGACCGACATGGCGCGCGACGGTCACCGCAAGGGCTGGTGGGCGGTGTACGACGACGTGCTGCCCACCGGATTCGACATCTACGTCGGGCTCGAGGCCGAGGCGGCCGCTCTCCGGGTCTTCGAGGATCAGGTCGTGCACGGGCTCCTGCAGACCAAGGACTACGCGCGCATCGTGATGAGAGCGGTGCGCATGCAGCAGACCCCCAGTCAGATCGACCGCGCCGTAGCGTTGCGGATACAGCGCCAGGAGGCGCTCACCCGGGTGGATCCGCTCAAGCTCTGGCTGATCCTCAACGAGGCGGTGATCCGCAGGACCGTAGGCGGCGCCGAGGTCATGCACGGCCAGCTGACGCACCTGCTTGATGCCAGCGAGTGGCCCAGTGTGACGTTGCAGGTGCTGCCGCTGTCCAGCGGTGCCCACCCGGCCCTCAACGGGCCGTTCTGCATCCTTGAATTCCCTGAGCGCACTGACCCGGACGTGGTGTATACGGAAGGCGTTGCCGGGCACGCGTACCTGGAGCGAGATTCCGATGTGCGGGCCTGTGCGGAGGCCTTTGACCTGCTGCGGGCGGCAGCGTTGTCGCCAGCCGATTCAGCCGAACTGATCGGCAGGATGGCCAAAGAGATCACCCATAAGGGGGAAAACTAATGACCAGCGAAAGGAACGACCGATGACACCCGAATTCACTGGAGCGCACTGGTTCAAGAGCAGCGCGTCGAGCGTCACGGGCTGCGTCGAGATTGCGCACCTGCCCGGCGGGCTTGTGGGCCTCCGGGACTCCAAGGACATCAGCAAGGCACCACACGTATTCAACCGCCGTGAGTGGCACGCGTTCCTGACGGGCGTCAGGAACGGGGAGTTCGACCTTCCGGCTAGCTGACAGCGGCCGCGGCGGCGTCCGGCCTTCCGCTCGGGTCGGGCGCCGCTGCCGGTCATGCGCTGTGCCGGTTACGCACGGGGGCCGAACTCGCCGTCGGCCGCGCCCCCCAGGAAGGCATCCCACTCGGCGGCGCTGAAGACCAGCGCCGGTCCGTCAGGGTGCCGGGAGTTGCGCATGGCCACCTCCCCGCCGGGGAGGAAGGCCACCTCCACACAGTTGCCCCCGGTGGGGCCGCTGCGCCTGCTCTTGACCCAGCTGATGCCGTGCAGGTGGGAGGCGGGCATGCCGTTGCGGACGTTGCTCATGACGATCCCTCCAAGTCCGTCACGATGGCGCGGAGGATCTCCGCCGAGTCACCGGGTGGCGCGCTGATGATGCTCAGCCTTTCCATGGCCAGCAGGTACCGGCCCACTTCCACCGGCTTGTCGATGTAGAGGGCGCTGGTCAGGTTTTCGACGTAGACGATGTCGGGCATGCCAGGGTCCGCGAATCGCAGCATGCTGAATGCTCCGGGCGCGGCGTGACCTACCGCGGAGAACGGCGTGACCTGCAGGGTCAGGCGCTGCTGCTGGCAAGCCCCGATCAGCGACTCCAGTTGCGCTCGCAGCACGGGCACGCCGCCGACCGGGCGGCGCAGCGCCACCTCGTCGATGATCGCCCATAGGCGCATCACGCCCGAGGCGAACCGGCTCTGGCGCTCCTTGCGTATGGCGACGAGCCGCTCCGCCTCATCCATCGAGAAGTCGCCGAGGGCCAGCACGGCGGCCGCGTAGTCTTCCGTCTGGAGCAGCCCAGGGACGAACTGCGGGTCGTAGCTGCGGATCGACTCCGCCGATTCCTCCAGCCCGATGTAGGACTGGAACCACGTCGGCAGGACGTCCTGGTACTGCTGCCACCAGCCGGGCTGATTGGCCCGGCTGGCCAGCGACAGCATCTGCTCCCGCTCGGCCCGGTCGGTGATCCCGTACAGGGTGAGCAGGTCCGCAATGTCTATCTCGCGGACCGCGTTCCGGCCCAGCTCGATGCGGCTGATCTTGGATTCCGATCCACGGATGGCTCGCGCCGCTTCCTGGGCGCTGATTCCCCGCGCCTCACGTAGACGTCGCAACTGTGCGCCGAGTAGCAGGCGCAGGACGGTCGGGCCGCCAACCGTGTCCGCCATAATCCACTTCCTCCCAGGGGAGTGCGCGCCGACAGCACGTGCCGCCAAGGCGATAAGCAGCACGCTCAGTCGGCCGGTCCCCCCTGGGCCGGAAGGGCTACTCTCCGTGTCGTTTGCGCGACCATCCGATCACGCGACGCCGCGGCAGGGTTGCCCTTTCGGCCACGTCCGTTCATGATATCCCATATGCGATTGCATGTAACCCCCCCGTTGGGCGCTGTTGTGGCCCTAGGAGTGCTGTTGTGGCCTTAGGAGCATCGCGGTGACCGCAGAGGAAGATCGTATGAAGGCCTTCCGTCCGGATGATCCTAGTCCAGCGCGTATTTACAACTACTTACTTGGCGGTAAGGACTACTACCCCGCTGACCGGCTGGCCGCCGAGGAGATACTCAGCGTCGCGCCAGACATCCGGCAGGCTGTCATGGCGAACCGGGCCTTCCTCCGCAGAGCCGTTCACTTCCTTGTCACGGATGCCGGTGTCCGCCAGTTCATCGAGATCGGTGCCGGGCTACCCGTGGCGGAAAATGTGCACGAGGTCGCGCAGCGGTCGGCGCCGGGCGCGCGGGTTGTCTATGTGGACACCGACCCGGTGGTCATCGTGCACGCGAGGAACATGGTGCGCGGCGTCCCCGGTACCGCCGTCGTCGAGCACGACCTGCGTGAGCCGGCTGCGATCCTGGGCGACCCCGAGCTGACCAGGCTGATCGACGTCGCCGTGCCTACGGCGGTGCTCATGGCTAACGTCCTGGCCAACGTCGCCGACGAGGACGACCCCGCCGCGCTGATCCGCGCGCTGCTGGCGCCCTTCCCGGCCGGGAGCTTCCTCGTCATGTCCCATGTGACGCTGGACGGCACCCCGGAATCCGCCAAGGCAGCCGTCAAGATTCTTGAACGGGCGGGACTCAGCGCGCATCCGCGGGCCCGCGATCAGGTGCGGGCCCTGCTGGCCGGCCTTGAACCCGTCGAGCCGGGCCTGGTGTGGGCGCCCGAGTGGCAGCCGGACGCCGGCACCGGCCTGGCGGACGATCCGGGCCGTTCCCATGTCTATGTGGCGGTCGGCCGGAAGGCACCGGACACTGTGCCCGGTACGATCAGTGCCTGGGGCTAGTAGCAGAATTAGTGGCGGGGCTCGGCGTCGGCGGAAGCAGGGCGATGCGTTACAGGTCGTTGGGTAATTCAGGGCTGCTGGTATCCGTGGCCGGGCTCGGCGGCAATAACTTCGGCCGGCGGCTGGACGTGGCCGGGACCCGCGCGGTGGTGGACGCGGCTCTTGACGCCGGGGTCACCCTGCTCGACACGGCCGACACGTACGGCGGCGGGGGATCGGAGGAGATCCTCGGCGAGGTGCTCGCCGGGCGCCGGGACCAGGTGGTGCTGGCCACGAAGTTCGGGCACCAGGCGTACGACATGGGGTATGGCGCGGCGGCCGGGGCCAAGGGCGGCCGGGCGTACATCCGGCTGGCCGTCGAGCGGTCGCTGCGGCGGCTGCGGACCGATTACATCGACCTGTACCAGCTGCACACCCCGGACCCGGTCACGCCCATCGGGGAGACCCTGCGCGCGCTCGGCGAACTGGTGGCCGAAGGCAAGGTGCGCTACATCGGGCACTCCAACCTCGCGGGATGGCAGATCGCCGACGCGGCGCACGCGGCCCGCGAGGCGGCCACGGAGCCCTTCGTGTCCGCGCAGAATCACTGGTCGCTGCTGGAGCGTGGCGTGGAAGCCGAGGTCGTGCCCGCCGCCCGGCAATTCGGGCTTGGCGTGCTGCCATACTTCCCGCTGGCGAATGGCCTGCTTACCGGCAAGGTCCGGCGTGGCCAGGCGGCCCCGAAAGACAGCAGGCTGGCGACCAGGGAGGGCTACATCACGGACGAGAAGCTCGACCGGGTGGAGGCACTGATCTCATGGGCCGCTGATCACGGGCTGACCGTGCTTGACGTGGCTATCGGTGCCCTGGCCGCACAGCCGGGATGTGCCTCGGTGATAGCCGGCGCGACCTCACCTGAGCAGGTGAAGGCCAATGTCATGGCGGCCGAGTGGGTACCGTCAGCCGAGGAGCTGGCCGAGATCGACACGTTGCTGCTGCCGCCCGGCCGGGCTGGCTGAGCGGCGTCAGCCCTGGGCCGCCGCCAGCCGGTACAGTGCCGCGACCGCGCGGCCGAACCTGGGCGAGTAGGACACCGATGGGGTATTCCCGCCCTGCTCGTACCCGCCGATCACGCCGATCACGGTGCCCAGGCCGGTGGCCGGGTTCACCTGGGCCAGGAACGGCCCGCCGCTGGTGCCGTTCGTATATCCGGCGCAGGTGAACTCGAGCTGCTGACCGCCGAACGCGCGCGTGGTGGCCTGGCAGGTTATCGGCGAGTCCGAGTCCTGCGGGTAGCCAATGACCTCAACGGCCTGCACGGGGCCCCATCCGGTGCCCAGCTGATCCGCGCCGGTAACCTGCTGGATGCTCTGCCCGCGGCCAGCCTGCTTGACGACCAGGAAGGCCACGTCGTCGTTGGGATCGGCGGAGACGGCCCAGGCCCGGTCGACGAACACCCGGCTGACGGTCCACATGCCGTAGGGGGCCCAGCCGTTGTGATAGCCGGGCGCGAAGGCGTACCCCGTCGAACCGGCCACGCAGTGCCCGGCGGTGATCACGAGATCCCCGGCCGGGCTGTCCACCACGCTCGCGGTACATGATGAGTGACCGCTCAGATGACCCACGGTCCCGGTGAACAGGGCGCCGACCGCCGGGGTCCCGTTGAATACGCGCCCGTTCACCAGTATCGCCGGTGCGCCCGGCGCCCGGCGGGGGAGTGACTTGGCCGCCGCGGCCAGCCGGACCGCGAGCCTGGCCGCGCCCTGTGCCGTGGACGATGTCAGCGCCACCCCCACGATGACGGCTATCAGCGTGGTCATGGCGAGGATGGCGGGCTTACCCAGCAGGCCCGGAGCCCAGCGCCCCGTCCTGCTGTGTTCCCGCATTCGTTTCCCCTGCCCTGAGGGTGGTCCGTTGCACTGGTTTGACCTGCGCTTTCTTCTATTGTGAACGTCCAGCTTGAAGAGATCCATAGCGGGGGCCGAGAAGATCCATAAAGGCCGCCGGTTACGGGTCTGCCGTGGCGTGAAGATCGGCAGACGGGCGGGCGTAAGATCTCACGCAGCACGTTGCCCTCGGCGGCGACGGCGTCACCCCACCTGGGCTCGGGCGTGGCAGAACAGGGTCAGCAGGGGTGAGCCAGAGGAGTAGATGTCATGTCGGGGATGGGTTCCGTCCTCCAGCTCACGAACCCGACGGTGGTAGCCGCGTTCCGCGCGGCACTCATCCATCAGGGGATCGTTGCCCTGCTGATTTTCTTCCTGCTCGCCCTGGTGTGGGTCAGTGCCCGGGAATGGGTTCCTGCTTCCCGCACGGGGGGCGCCGGGTCCGCGGCGGCGGCCACGTTCGCCGAGCCGCCAGCGCGCCGCGTGCTGCGCATCGGCTTCGGCATCCTGTGGATCTTCGACGGCATCCTGCAGGCCCAGCAGGCGATGCCGCTCGGCCTCCCGTCGCAGGTGATCCAGCCCGCTGCGGCGAGTTCGCCGGGATGGGTGCAGCAGATAGTGAACTGGGGCGTGCGGGGATGGACCTATCATCCGATCGACGCCGCGGCGGCGGCCGTCTGGATCCAGATCGGGATTGGCGTCTGGCTGCTCACCGCGGCCCGGGGCCGGTGGTCCCGCCTGGGCGGGCTGGCCAGCGTCGGCTGGGGCCTGATCGTCTGGATCTTCGGTGAGGCCTTCGGTGGTATCTTCGCGCCCGGACTGACCTGGTTGTTCGGTGCCCCTGGCGCGGCGCTGCTCTACTGCGTGGCCGGGGCGCTGGTCGCGTTGCCGCTGCGGGCCTGGTCCGGGCAGCGGCTCGGACGGCTGGCCGTCGCCGCTTTCGGGCTGTTCCTCACCGGGATGGCCCTGCTGCAGGCGTGGCCGGGGCGTGGCTTCTGGCAGGGCACGGCCGGCCAGGGTGGGGCTGGCCGGAAGGCGTCCGGCCTGGCCGCGATGATCCAGCAGATGGGACAGACATCCCAGCCAAAGTTCCTCTCGTCCCTGGTCTCGGGCTTCGGCTCGTTCACCGCCGCACACGGATTCGCGGTCAACCTGATCGCCGTGATCGTGCTGGCCGCGGTCGGCATCGCCATGCTCAGCGGGCAGCCGCGGCTGCTGCGCCCGGCGCTCCTGGTTCTGCTGGTGGCGTGCCTGGCCGACTGGGTACTGATCGAGGACTTCGGCTTCTTCGGCGGTGTTGGCACGGACCCCAACAACATGATCCCGATGGCGCTGGTGGCCGTGGCCGGTTTCCTGGCCCTGACCAGTCCTGCCGTCGCGGTGGCTGAACCTGCTCCGCAGGTCGGGGTGCGGGGATGGCGGGAGTGGCTCACTCCGGGACGCCTCGGCCATGCCCTCGGGACCACGAGCCTCCGGACGATCGCCGCGGTCGGCGCGCTCGGTGTCGCCATCCTCGGCGCCGTCCCGATGATGGCCGCCTCAGCCAGCACGAGCGCCGATCCGATCATCGCCGAGGCGCTTGACGGGTCCACCGCCCCGCTCGATTTCCGCGCTCCCGCGTTCCAGTTGACCGATCAGCATGGCCAGCAGGTCTCGCTGGCCAGCCTGCGGGGCAAGGTGGTGCTGCTCACCTTCCTCGATCCAGTGTGCACGAGCGACTGCCCGCTGATCGCGCAAGAGTTCCGCCAGGCTGACCAGCTTCTCGGCGCGAGCGCGCGGCACGTTGAAATCGTCGCGGTCGTGGCCAACCCCATCTATCGCCAGCTTGCGTTCACGCAGGCCTTCGATCGCCAGGAGAATCTGACCAGCCTGCCGAACTGGCGGTACCTGACCGGGACGCTCCCGCAGCTCAAAAAGGTATGGCAGCAGTACTCGGTCGCGGCTGAGATCACCCCGGCGGGCGGGATGGTCGGGCACAGCGACGTCGCGTACGTCATCGACGCGGCGGGCCGGACCCGCCGGGAGCTGAATTTCGATCCCGGCCCGGGGACCGCGAGTTCCCAGTCGTCGTTCGCGGGCGAGCTGTTCGCCGCTGCCCAGCAGGTCCTGGGAACACAGTGATCATGAGATGGCATCTAGGGCGTGTCTCGCAGATCTTCGGCCTGCTGCGGTCCCCGGGTCACGTCCCGGTCGCGGTGGGCGCGCTGCTCACCGCCGCGCTCGTGGCAGGCTGCGGCACCGTGGCTGCGGCACCGCATGCTGCCCGCCTCCCGCCGTCCGCCACGCCGTCGCTCGCCACCTCGGAGGCGTCCGCCACGGAAACCTGGGCGGTAGTCGTCATGGGCGGGTCGAGCGCCGCGCACAACAATTTCTGGCAGCTGTTCACGCGTTCCGCGAAGGCCGCGCGATGGACGCTCGCCACCCCACCCGGGGTGGCCGACAACGGCGGCCTCGCGGTAGCCGATGTGGGCCCAGGGTCGCTCGTCACCGCGGTACGGCCCAGCCAGGACCTCACCTTCACGCCGCTCAGCGCCAGCCGGGACGAGGGTGTGCACTGGTCGCAGGGCGGGCTGCTCTCCGCCAGCCTGGCCGGCTTCCCTGACGTATTCGCGGGGGCATCCGGCGGCCGCCTGATCGCGCTGACCCGCCGTGGCGACGCCCAGGTCGCCGTGCACGCCGGGGCGACCTGGACGAGCCTGGCCAGCGAGCGTTCGGTGGCCGCGTCCCCAGCCGGCCGGGCGTGCGGGCTGGCCCGGCTCACCGCGGCCGCGTTCAGCCCGGCCGGGGTGCCGCTGCTCGCCGGGCAGTGCACGCAGCCCGGCAGGGTGGGTATTTTCGTCTCTGGTGGTGGGACCTGGCGCGCTGCCGGGCCCGTCCTGCCGCCATCGCTCGCCCGGCGGGACACCGAGGTGCTCGGGCTGGCCAGCACTGACGGGGCGACCGCGGCCCTGCTGCAGGCTGGCTCGGGCGCGGCCGCGAGCCTGGTCACCGCGTGGTCGGCAGACGGCGGCCGCCACTGGCGGCTGTCCGTCCCGTTCGGGCTGCGCGGCCTGGCGGTGCGGTCCGCGGCCTTCGGCGTCGGCGGAGCCATCGGCGTGACGCTGACCGGCGGTGCTGGCGCCGTGGCGGTCACGGGGCCCGGCGCGGCATGGCGCTCACTTCCCCCGCTGCCCGCCGGGGCCGCGGGGGTCCCGGCCGCGGCCGCTACCCTGGCTGCAGGGCCGGGCAGCGGATTCGAGGCCCTGATCGCCCACGGTGGCCAGCTGTCGGTATGGCAGTTGACCGTGGGCGGCACCGGATGGGAGCAGGTACAGGTCATCAAGGTTGCTATCCCGTACGGCTCGTCGGGCTGAGGGGGCGCCATGAGCTACCTCGTCCATCACTGGTCCTTCGACCCGTTCATGATCGTGGCGGTCGTCGTGGTCGGCTGGCACGAGATCGGCCTGGCCCGGCTCGCCCGGCGGTCGCGGCCGGAGCGGACGCGGCAGCGCCGTCGGCGCTCGTTCCTGTTCTACGGCGGGCTCGCCGTCCTGCTCATCTCGGTCCAGTCGCCTATCGACTACTGGTCGGGTGAGTACTTTTTCGTGCACATGATCCAGCATCTGCTGCTGATGTTCACCGCGCCGACGCTGGTCGTCGCGGGGGCGCCGTGGCAGCCGCTGCTCGATGCCCTGCCGGGCAGGCTCGGCCAGAGCGTCACCCGGACCACCCTGCGCGACAACTGGTCGCGCCCGCTGCGCGCTGTCGCCGGCTTCATGCTGCGCCCATGGGTCGCCATCGTGTTCTTCAGCGTCGTAATGATCTTCTGGCACATTCCGGTGGCCTTCGACCTGGCCGAGCGCAACCAGGCCGTGCACATATGGCTGGCGCATGCCAGCTTCTTCATCGCCGGGGTGCTTTTCTGGCTGCAGTTCATCTCGTCACCTCCCTTCCGGCGCAGGCTGCCGCTGCTGTCGCAGGCGGCCGCGCTGATCGCGACGAATGTGGTCATGTGGATGCTGGCCATGTCGATGAGCATCTTCACCCAGGTGTCGTGGTACTCGGCGTATTCCCACGTGCCCGGGGTAACCCTGCCGGCGTATGCCGACCAGCAGATCGGTGCCGCCATCCTCTGGGTCTGCGGTGACTTCTGGGCGATTCCCGCGCTCTTCCTGGTGCTGCGCCGGATGATCAACGAGGACGGCGGGGTCGGGGCGGCGATCGACCAGATCCTCAACCGGGGGCCGGCCCGGGCCGGCTGGGCGTCGTCCCGACCGCGGACCACGGTGCAGCAGACCACGGGGCAACAGACCACGGGGCCACGGACCAGGCCCGGGGCCCCGCCGCTGTCGCCGCCGACCGAGCCCTAGCGGTCGGGCCGTGACAGGGCCCGGAGAGGCCGCCAGGGCGACGTTCCGCGATGTGTTCGCGGTCGGTGAGTTCAGGGCACTGTGGCTGGCGCAGCTGCTGTCCGTGGCCGGTGACCAGCTCGCCCGGGTGGCCATGACCGTCCTGGTCTATGACCGGACGCACTCGCCGTTGTGGAGCGCGCTCACTTTCGCCGTGACTTTCCTGCCGTGGATTGTCGGTGGCCTGGGCCTGTCCGGGATCGCCGACCGGAAACCACGGCGTCAGGTGATGATCACCTGCGATCTGGCCCGTATGACGCTGGTATGCCTGATGGCGCTGGTGAGCACCGTAGTGGCGGCCAGCGCCGCGCTCTGGGTCATGGTGGCTCTCCTGTTCCTGGTCACGCTGCTCGACTCGCCCTTCAAGTCGGCGAGGTCAGCGCTGGTCCCCGACATCCTGGCGGGGGAGAAGTACGTTCTCGGCACCGCTGTCACCCAGATCACGTTCCAGCTCGGCATGGTATCCGGGTTCGCGCTCGGTGGACTGGTAGTGGCCGGCC
>DAIRVB010000079.1:8591-11603 GCA_036803065.1 Streptosporangiaceae bacterium | reverse complement strand
AGCAGAACTGGCAGCTATTCGCACCCAACCCGATAAACGTCAACAACACCGTCGAGGTCCGCGTGCGGACGCTCACCACGGACGGCAACGGCCCGCAGTCCGCATGGATCAACCTCACCGCCCAGGACATCGCGCATATCCGCGATAACCCCCTCCCCAGCCACGCCGACCAGGACCTGCTGTACGCGGCCTGGGACTACTACACGTCCTGGCACAACTGGCCGAACGGCGGGTCAACCGGCCGCGGGGGCCCGCTGTCCCAGGAATACGTCAAGCGGATCGCCCTGCAGCGCCTCGGCCGCGACTGGAAGGGTAGTCCCATCGCCGCGATCCAGGTCCGCGCCGCGAGCACGCCCATCGCGGGCCCGAAGTGGACCGGGGCCCAGAACAGACCGCGGACCAGCTACTGGACCCTGAACTGGTGGACGGTAGCCGCCGCCGATTACCAGGGGCTGGGCCGGTGAGGGCCCACGAGGTGCGCACGCGCGCCAGGGACGCCTTGCTGAGCGGCTGGACGGCCTTCACCGGACGCGCTCTCGTCCCGTACCAGGCAGCGATCGTCCGCATTGGCTTCGCGCTGTGCTTCGGCAGTTACCTGCTCCGCGAGTGGCCCAACCGGCGCATGCTGTACGGGGACCGGGCGGCATGGAGCCTCGGCCTCGAGCGGCAGATGCTGGCCCGCAACCACGCGTTCACGGTCCTGGCGTGGTCAGGGAACCGCTGGTGGTTTGAATGCGTCTACTCCGCGGCGATCCTGGTCAGCGTGTTGCTCTTGGTCGGGTGGCACACCAGGGCGATGTCCGTGCTCTTCATGGTGTGCGTGCTGTCGCTACAGAACCGCAACGTCATCCTGGGGGACGGCGGCGACAACGTCGTCCACCTGATGGCGATCTACCTGGCGTTCACGCGCTGCGGGGAGGTGTGGTCACTGGACGCGCGGCGGCGCCGGCTGCATCCGGAGCCCACCCGTGATCGCGGGGGCGTGGCGCTGTGGGCGGCGCTGGGCGTACTGCTCGGGTACGCGCAGTGGAGCGGATTCGCGAAGCTGGGAATGCTGGGTCCGGGGCTTTACAGCTGGCGCACGGTCTTCTGGAGCTTCTGGCTCCTCAGCGGGCTGCGGTGGTGGCTCGGACGGCGCTATCCCGAGGGCGAGCCACGCGCGCTGCTGGACGCGCTCGGCAACATGCTGCACAACTGCGCGATGCTGGTCGTGGCGGCGCAAGTCTGCTTCATCTACGCCACGGCCGGATGGTACAAGATCCAGGGCTCGCTCTGGCAGCGCGGCAGCGCCGTCTACTACCCGCTGCACTGGGACTACGTCACCCCCTGGCCAGGCCTCTCGGACACGCTGTCCGCCCACCCGCTGCCGGTCCTCGTCATCACCTACGCCACGGTGATAATGCAGGTGGGCTTTCCCTTCCTGGTGTTCAACCGGCGGATCAAGAACGCACTGCTGGTTCCGCTCATCACCGAGCACGTGGCCATCGGCGTGCTCCTGGGCCTGCCGTTCTTCGCCTTCGCGATGATCGCCGCCGACGCGGTCTTCCTGCCGACCTCATTCCTGGTCTGGTCTGGGAGAGGGGTGACGAACTACGCCAGCCGCGTGCACGGTGTGCTTACCCGCCGCACACGAACCAGGCGTGCCTCCGAGCCCGTGGCCACGTGAAGGTAGCGCTAGTCGCCTAGTTCGGCGCGACGACGGATCACGTAGTCCTCGAGCTCGGCACGGATCGCGTCGTCGAGGGGTGGCTGCTCGTACTCCTCGAGCTTTTTGGCGTAGATCTCGCCGGCCCGGGCCGCGGTGTCCTTGCCGCCCATCCTCAGCCACCGCTCATAATTAGAGGTGGACGACAGCAGCGGCCGGTAGAAGCACTCGCGGAATCGCTCCATCGTGTGCTGCGCGCCCAGGAAGTGGCCGCCATGGCCAACCTCCTCGTGGGCGCCGAAGGCCAGCGATGCCTCGTCAATCTCCAGCGGCGTGAATTCGACGCGCAGCATCCGGAGCAGCTCCACGTCGATGATGAACTTCTCATAACAGCTCACCAGGCCGCCCTCGAGCCAGCCGGCCGCGTGCATCACGAAGTTGGTCCCGGCCAGGAACGTGGGCAGCAGCGTCATCAGGGCTTCGTAGGCAGCCTGCGCGTCGGCAGTCTGGCTGGAATTGAGTCCGCCGCCGGTGCGGAACGGCAGGCCGAAGTGCCTGGCCAGCTGGCCCGTGCAGAGCAGGCCGATCGCGGACTCGGGTGTGCCGAAACTCGGCGAGCCGGACTGCATGTCGATGTTGGACAGGAACGAGCCGAAGACCACCGGGCACTCCGGACGGATGAGTTGAGATAGCGCGATGCCGGACAGAGCCTCGGCCAGCTGCTGCACCAGCGCCGCCGGGATCGTTACCGGCGACATCGCACCCATCAGCAGGAACGGCGTCATCACCACCGGCTGGTTCGCGGCGCTGTACTCGAACTGCGCATCGAGCATCCGGTCATCCCAGCGCAACGGCGAGTTGCAGTTGATCAGCGAGATCGTCGCCGGGGTCGCCTCGATGCTCTCGCGCCCGCCGAACAGGATCTCGGTCATCCGGATCGTGTCCGCGGCGTTGGGCCCAGAGACCACATTGCCCATGTAGAACTTGTCGGTGAGCGTCTGTAGCGCATAGATCATGTCGAGATGCCGGGAGTCGAGCGGCGCGTCGTTCGGCTCGCAGATCACCCCGCCCGCCGAATCGAGCTCGGGGAACAACTGGGCCAGCCTGGTCAGCCGCCGGAAGTCCTCCATGCTGGCATCCCGCCGGACGTCGCCCTCGCGCACGAAGGGCGACCCGTAGACGCCGCTGAAGACCATCTGGTCTCCCCCGATGTGCACCGTGTTGGCCGGGTTACGGGCCTGGACGTCAAATTCCCGCGGTGCCTTCGCCACCTGGTCAAGCACGAAGTCCGGGTCGAGGAACACGGTCTCGCCGTCGACCTTCTGGCCGGCCTGGCGGAACAGTTCCACGGCCTCGGGCTTGGCGAA
>DAIRVB010000079.1:2040-8581 GCA_036803065.1 Streptosporangiaceae bacterium | reverse complement strand
CGATGCGGCGCCACCCCTTGTCCAGGACAGTGACGGCGTCGGGAGACAGGATCTCGTATCGCGGCATCGTGTTGCGGAACATCGCCACCTCGTTCCAGCTGGGCTCTGCCCTCGTGCTTGGGCCCTCGTGCTTGGGCCCCGTGCCTGAACAGGCCAGTCTTGACCGTCCAAACACCCCGAACGTAAGATCACATAGTAGAACAGAGTTCCGTAGCATGGAACTCCCGTGGTCAAGACTCCCGTGGTCAAGAGGAGCGCGCGGTGACCAGTCCCACCGGAACGCAGGCGGTCGACCGGGCGGCACGGCTGCTCACCGAGGTCGTGCACTCCCCCGGCTCGGTGACCTTCACGGAACTGGCGGCCGCCACCGGGCTGGCCAAGAGCACCACGTCGCGGCTGCTGCTCGCGCTGGAGCGTGGCGGGCTGGTCCGCCGGGACGGCGCGGGCCGGTTCCGGCCCGGCGAGGTGTTCGTCCGGTACGCGTGGCGCGGCGGCGCCGAAGCGGGCCTGGTCGACGTCGCCCAGCCCTATCTCGACCGGCTCGGCGAGGCCACCGGCGAGACCGTGAACCTCGGCGTGGAGCGCGGCGGCCTGGTCGAGCAGATCGCCCAGGTAGACAGCACGTACCTGATCGGCGGGACCAACTGGCTCAGCCGTCCGGTCCCGCTGCACTGCGCGGCGCTCGGCAAGGTGCTGCTCGCCTACGGCGCCGCCGAGCTACCGCCGGGCCGCCTGGAGCGCTGCACCGCGAGGACCATCACCAGCCGGGCCGAGCTGGACGCCAACCTGGCCGAGGTGCGCGAGCGCGGCTACGCCATCACCGACGAGGAACTCGAGCCCGGGCTGGTTGCCGTGGCCGCGCCGGTCCGCCGCGATGGCGGCACCGTGGTGGCCGCGCTGTCGGTGTCCGCCCCGGCCACGAGGCTCACCCCGGCCCGGATGGCCGGCGTCGCGGCGGAGTGCGCGGCCCAGGCGGCCGCCGTGTCCGCCGCGCTCGGCCACCGGCAACCAGCGCCCGGGACACTGATGGCACAGACACCAGCCAACCCGCAGAAAGAAGGTGCCGCGTGACACCGGACGAACTCCTCCGCCAGCTGTACGACTTCACCCTGGCGGGTAACGCCCCCGCGGTACTGGAACTGACCAACGCCGGGCTGGGCATGGGCCTCGGTCCCGAGACGCTCCTCTATGACGCCCTGATCCCGTCCCTGGAGGAAGTCGGCGCCCGGTTCGAGCGCGGCGATTTCTTCGTCCCCGAGATGCTGATCGCCGGGAAGGCCATGGCAGGCGCCCTGGAAGTGCTGCGGCCGCTGCTCGCCGAGACCGGCGCTGAGTCCATTGGCACCATCGTCATGGGCACCGTCAAGGGGGACGTGCACGACATCGGCAAGAACCTGGTCAACATCATGTTCGAGGGCGCGGGATTCCAGGTCATCGACCTCGGCGTGCAGGTCGCGCCGGAGAAGTTCGTCGACGCCATCAGGGAACACAAGCCGGACGTCGTCGGCTTCTCCGCGTTCCTCACCACGACGATGCCGATGTTCAAGGCGAACATCAACGCGCTGGAAAAGAACGGCCTGCGCGACCAGGTCATCGTCATGGTCGGCGGCGCCCCGGTGACCCAGGAGTACGCCAACGTGGTCGGCGCCGACGGGTACGCGGCCGACGCGTCAGCCGCGGTCGCGCGGGCCAAGGAACTGATCAAGCGGCGCCGCGCCGCCGTGGCATCTGCCTAGTCAGCCCCGACCGAGACAGCGGAGGCTGCTACGTGCACACCGTCCTGAAGTCCGCCACCCGTGACGTCGTGATCGGCCCGGATCAGCCGTTCTGCGTCATCGGTGAGCGGATCAATCCCACCGGCCGCACAATCTTCCAGGAGCAGCTGCGCCGGGGTGACCTGTCCCGCATCGAGATCGATGTGGCCCAGCAGGTGGCCGGCGGCGCGATGGTCCTCGACGTCAACATGGGCGCCCCGCTGGTGGACGAGGCCGGGCTGATGGCCCGCGCGGTCACGCTCATCCAGGGCATCACCGACCTGCCGCTGTGCATCGACTCCTCGATCGTCGAGGTCCTCGACGCCGGCCTGGCCGCCTACCAGGGCAAGGCGCTGGTCAACTCGGTGACCGCCGAAGACGAGCGGCTCGAGGCCATCCTGCCGATCGTCAGGAAGTACGGTGCCGCCGTGATCGCGCTGCCCAACGACGAGAAGGAAATCCCCGAGGACCCGCGCCGCCGCCTGGAACTGGCCCGCAAGATCATCGAGGTCGCCACCAGCCAGTTCGGCATCCCGGCCGAGGACATCGTGATCGACCCGCTGGCCATGCCGATCGGCGCCGACACCACGCTCGTGGTCAAGACCCTGGAGACGATCGCGCTGCTGTCCGCGGAGTTCGGCGTGAACATGACGCTCGGCGCTTCCAACGTGTCCTTCGGCATGCCGGAGCGGCACGCGATCTGCGCGGCCTTCCTGCCGATCGCCATCAGCAACGGCCTGACCAGCGCCATCCTGGACGCCCGGTCGCCGCAGATCGTCCGCGCGGTGCAGGCCACCGACCTGCTGCTCGACCGCGATCCCTGGGGCGCGTCCTGGATCGCCGCGCACCGTGCCAGCCAACACCGCGCGGCCCAGGCCGCCGAGGCACAGGCTGGCGCATGACCAGCGCGCCAGTTGCGCCCAGCCAGGGCGAGACTGCCCCCGGCCGGATAGACCTCATTTTTGAGCCCAACGAACGCCGGGTGCGGGTCCCCCCGGGGGTGACTTTGTTCGACGCGGCGAGCTGGAACGGCATCGCCATCGACTCGACCTGCGGCGGACATGGCACGTGCAAGAAATGCAAGATCAGGGTGATCGACGGGGCGGTGCCGGTGACCCCGCTGGACATCCGCGCGTTCACCCCTGAGGAGCTGCGCGGCGGGTGGCGGCTGGCCTGCCGGGTGCTGGCCGAGACCGACACCCGGGTGGAGGTGCCCCCGCTGGTCACCCGGCCCAAGGCGGCCACGGTCGGGGTGGGCAGGCAGGTGATCCTGCGGCCGGCGGTGCAGAAGCGCTACCTGGAACTGGGCGAGCCGTCGCTGAACGACCAGATGACCGACATGGAGCGGGTGCTGGCCCGGATCGACGACCTGGAACTGCGGGTGGACCTGCACGCGCTGCGGTCGGTGGGCCGGGTGCTGCGCGCCGCGGACTACAAGGTCACCGCGGTCATCGTGGACGAGGTGCTGATCGACGTGGAGCCCGGCGACACCTCGGGCCGCCTGTTCGGCATGGCCTTCGACCTCGGCACCACCACGGTCGTCGCCACCCTGCTCGACCTGTCCACCGGCACGCCGGTCGCCGTCGACTCCATGCTCAACAAGCAGCAGCCGTTCGGCGCCGACGTGATCACCCGGATCAGCGCGGTCATGATGGACGCCGCCGCGCTCGGGCGGCTGAGCGGGCTGGCCCACGAGACGCTCGCCGAGCTGGCCAGGTCGGTGTGCGAGCAGGGTGAGGTCGACCCGACCGAGGTCTACGAGGTGGCGGTGGCCGGCAACGCCACCATGACGCACATCGCCCTGGGCATCGACCCCGAGCCGCTCGGCGTCGCGCCGTTCATCATGTCCACCCGGCTGTACCCGGAGATCCTGGCCGCCGACCTGGGCATCACGGTGCACCCGCGGGCCCGTGCCGTGGTCTTCCCCGCATTCGGCGCCTACGTGGGCGGCGACATCACCGCGGGCCTGCTCGCCTCGGGGATGGACCGCGACGCACGCACCCGGCTGTTCGTGGACATCGGCACCAACTGCGAGATCGTGCTCGGCAACCGGGAATGGCTGCTGGCCACCGCGGCCCCCGCCGGGCCGGCCTTCGAGGGCGCGGCGATCCGGTGCGGCATGCGGGCCGCCGATGGGGCCATCGAGGTGGTCTCGATGACCCCGGAGACGATCGAGCTGAAGGTCATCGGCGACGCCGAGCCGGCCGGGCTGTGCGGCTCCGGCCTGGTTGACGCGGTCACCTCGCTGGTCCGGCTGGGGCTGCTGGACGGTTCGGGCCGGCTCGTGCCGCAGGAACAGGCCGCGGAGCTGGCACCTGGGCTGGTCTCCCGGCTGACCATGCTCGGGCAGGAACGCGTCTTCGTGCTGCACTGGCTCGGCGACCCGGGCGACGTGTCCCGCTCCATCTATCTGTCCCAGCGGGATGTCCGCGAGCTGCAGTTCGCCAAGGCGGCGATCGCCACCGGCTGGCAGATTCTCCTGGAGGAATCCGGCTTGGTCCCCAGCGATATCCAGCAGGTGCTGCTGGCCGGCTCGTTTGGCAGCTATCTGTCCCCGGCCAACGCGATCCGGATCGGCCTGGTGCCGAAACTCCCGGTGCTGCGGGTGGTCAGCGCGGGGAATGTGGCCGGCGAGGGGGCCAAGATGGCGCTGCTGAGCGTCCGGGAGCGGGCCGGCGGCCTGGCGCTGCTGGAGGAGGTGAGGTATGTCGAGCTCTCCGACCGCGCCGACTTCAACGACCGCTTCGTCGACCAGTTGCAGTTCCCGGCCTGAGCAGTGCCGGCCTGAGCAGTGCCCGCCTGGTGGGGGGCCCCTCGCGGTGATCGCCTGCGGCGCGCTGGGCGGGCCCATCCGGGAGATCGTCGAGCGCCGGGGCTGGCCGGTGGAACTGCATTTCCTGCCTTCCCTGCTGCACAACCGGCCGGAGCGGATCACCCCGGCCGCCGAGGAGATCGCGCAGGCGGCCCAGGCGCGCGGCCTGCGGGTCGCGCTCGCCTACGCGGACTGCGGCACGTACGGGGCGCTCGGCGAGGTGTGCTCGCGGCTCGGCCTGCGCCGGCTGGCCGGCCTGCACTGCTATGACGTGTTCGGCGGCCCCAGCCAGGTACAGGCGCTCTTCGACGCCGAACCCGGCACCTACGTACTCACCGACTTCCTGGTACGCGGTTTCCGCCGGTCGGTCGTGGCCGAGCTGGGCCTGGACCGCCACCCTGAGCTGTGGGTGGACTACTTCGGCCACTACCGCAGGGTGGTCTGGCTGGCCCAGGACCGCACCGCCGACCTGGAGGAGGCGGCCGCCGAGGTGGCCGCGACGCTGCGCCTCCCGCTGACCGTGATCGACACCGGCACCGGCGGGCTGGAACGCGAACTGGAACGGTTGGTGGCGGGAGGCGACGGATAATGGCGCGCCGAGGCCTGACCATCCGGGCGCCCTTTAGCCGGGGCCTGCTGGGAGGCTGGTGATGGCTTTGCTTCGAGGCGGGCTGGCCAGCGTGGTGCCGCTGCTGGAGCACCCGCGGTACGAGGTGTTCCCGGCCAGTTCGGTCGAGGACGCGGTGGCGGAGTGGGTGCCGGCCGGCATGACGGTGACGGTGACCGCATCGCCGGCCAAGGGCCTCGACGCCACGCTGGACCTGGCCGAGCGGCTGGCCGCGCGCGGGTACCGGGTGGTGCCGCACGTGTCGGCCCGGCTGGTGGCCGACGACAGCCACTTGGCGGAGATCGTTGCGAGGCTAGTGGCTTGTGGGGTTGACGACGTGTTCGTGCCGGCCGGGGACGCGGACCCGCCGGCTGGCCGGTTCGACAGCGCGCTGTCGCTGATCGAGCGGCTGACCGAGATGGGCCGCCCGTTCGCGCGGGTCGGGATCACCGGCTACCCGGAGAGCCACCCGCGGATCGACGACGACATCACCATCCAGGCCATGTGGGACAAGCGGCAGCACGCCGCCTACATCGTGAGCAATCTGTGCTTCGACCCGGCCGTGCTGCGCCGCTGGATCAGCCGGGTCCGGGCCCGGGGCGTGACGCTGCCGCTGTTCGTGGGCCTGGCCGGGCCGGTGGACCGGGCCCGGCTGGCCCGGATGGCGGCCAAGGCCGGGGTGGCGGAGTCGGCCAGGTTCCTGGCCGGGCACACGGAGTGGTTCCTGCGCCTCGGCGCGCCCGGCGGGTACCGCCCGGACCGGCTGCTGGACCGCACGGGTGCCACGCTCACCTCCCCCGCCTCGGCGGTGGAGGGCCTGCACCTGTTCACCTTCAACCAGGTCCAGCAGACCGAGGAGTGGCGCCGGTCGCTGCTGGACCGGCTGGCCAGCCGCGGACCCCGTTAGCGCGCGGCCGCCTTCACCTTCGGCCGATCGATCGATCGGCCGGACTGCTTTACTCGGCCGGACTGCTTTACTCGATCGGCTGGTGGGCGATGGCCGGTGGTTCACGTCCGGCGAGCAGCCAGCCGGCCGCCGCCGCGATGAGCGGCATGCCGACCAGGATGATCAGCAGGTTCTCGGTGGGGACATTGGCGAGCGAGGAGAGGCCGTCGAGCGAGTTGTCCCAGGAATAGGCGATGGCGGCGAGATAGCCGGCCGCCGTCAGCCGGGCGTTGGTGATCTGCGCGCCGGTGGGCGGGTGCGGGGTCTGGATGAGCCAGCCGAAGGTGGTGGCCGGCAGGCCGAACTGGTGGATCGCGTGCTCGGTGATCACGGTGTTGGGTGCTGACGTGCCGGACGGAAGGGCGCTTACTTCCTGGATGACCGGGTTGGCCAGGCAGGCGCTCTTCGGGCAGGGATATGTC
>DAIRVB010000079.1:0-1940 GCA_036803065.1 Streptosporangiaceae bacterium | reverse complement strand
TACTTCCTGGATGACCGGGTTGGCCAGGCAGGCGCTCTTCGGGCAGGGATATGTCTGCTGACCGGCGCCCCCCGGGGGGCCACCACCGTTGCCGCCAGGGCCGTTGAACTGGCCGGCTTGGTCGCTGCCGTAGGTGAGCTGCATCTTGGACAGGCTGGACAGTCCGGGCCGCATGGTCAGGATATCGGCCGCAGGATTGATCTCCGACGTCTTGATCCCAAAGGCCCGGAGGAGCGACGGGGTGGCGACGTAGATCGGTCCGGACCAGCTGCGCCCGGCGGCGGCGGCGTGCTGCAGCGAGGCGCTGGTCGAGTCGAGCTGGATGATGTCGTGGGAGCCGAGCGCGGCCGCGAGGCCACGCACACTCGCCGCCATCGACCGCAGCTTGCTCCCCGTCACCGGGTTGCTCGCCGCCGCCGGGCCATTGCCTGGACCCCCCTGCCCTGGGCCCCCCTGCCCCTGGGGTGCATTGGGCGTGTACACGATGAGCTGATTCGAGGCCAGGTTGGGCCCGGCGTAGTCGAGAACGTTCCCGAACCGCCCCGCGGAAAGGACGGCGACGAGGACGGCGATCAGCACACCGAGGCTTATCGCGGCGAGCGCCGAGCCCGAGCGAGCCCGGTAGCGGGACAGGTCCCGCAGGGCCAGCCGCACCGCGACCGGGGCCCGCCGGCCGAATCTGGCCAGCGTGGCCAGGCAGAACGGGGCCAGCAAGATCACCGCCACGACGAGGGCGACGAGGCCGAGGACCACCTCAGGCAGCCCGCCACCGCTCCCGCTCTTGCCGGAATACCAGAACGAGAGCGCAGAGATCACGAGGAGGACGATGCCGGGCACCGCCGAACGGTGTACCCGCTTCGGCGGGGCAGGCCGCCCGGACAGGGCGGTGATGATGGGGATCCGGGTGATGGCGCGGGCCGGCCGCGAGGCAGCGAAGAACGTGGCCAGCACGGCCAGGACCAACGCGGCACCGATCACCGCCCACGGCAGCTGGAACACGCCGATCACGTGATGGGCGCTCGTCTCAAGGCGCGGCCGGTAGGCGAGCCAGGCCGCCAGGCCCACTACGGCCCCGGTCAGTGTGCCGACGACGCCGACCACGACACCGTTAGCTCGCACGACGAGGCGGATGTTCCTGTCCGTGGCGCCCTGGGCGCCGAGCATCCCGAGCGAGCGCAGCCGGCGCTGGGCCAGCACCATGAAGCCGCCCACCGCCACCAGCGCGATGAGGAGCATGCCGACCGTGGCCAGTGCGAGCACGATGGTCTCGGGGTTGAGCACGTTGCCCGACGACGCCGAGGCCGGGACCGAAACGTTCGGGCCGAGAGAGGCGAGGCCTTGGAGCTGATTGCGGTCTACGGGCACCCCAGGTGCGTCGAACAGGACAGTGACCTGGGTCGGGCTGCTGACCTGGCCCGGCACCACGAGAGCGAACTCGTCCAGCAGGCTCTGCGGGTTCTCGACGATGCCGACGACCCGGCGGGCCTTCCCGCCCTGGTGCCAGACGTCCCCAATTGTGAGATTGAAAGTGGAGGCCACGCCGCCGGTCACGGCCACCTGGCCCGGCCCGGTGGGGTAGTGCCCGCTGAGCAGGGTGAGCATCGGCGGCCCGAACGGGCCGTGCGGATTCTGGGCCCGCAGGTCGTAGGTGTTGATCGAGCCGGGGATGGCGATGGTCTGGTTCTCGATCAGGTCGACGCGGCCGAAACGGTGCTGCAGCGCGGCGATCTGGGTGGCCAGCCGCGGGTCAGGCGCTGAGAACGTGGCCATGTCCTGAGCGGTGCCGAAGCCCGCGTTGGCCGCGGGTGGCGTGTTGGTCGCCACCCGCGGCCCCGACGACCGTCGCGGCCACCGCGACCACGATCAGCGCCAGGACCAGCAACTGCTGGCGCCACTCGCGGCGGAACATCCGCCACGCCCAGCGGACCACAGCGCGCCGG
>DAIRVB010000078.1:9694-11647 GCA_036803065.1 Streptosporangiaceae bacterium | reverse complement strand
ACAGGAAGAACGCCGAGGAGAAGGCGCCGAGCAGGAAGTACTTCATCGCCGCCTCCTGCGAGAGCAGCCGGCGCCGCCGGGCCATGCCGCACAGCAGGTAGAGCGGGAGCGAGAGCACTTCCAGAGCGACGAACATGGTGAGCAGGTCGTTGGAGGCCGGGAACAGCAGCATGCCGCCGACGGCGAACAGGGTCAGCGGGTAGACCTCGGTGTGCGTGATCCCGGCCAGCAGTCCCTCCCGCTCCTCAGCGCTGCCCGGGATGGTGGCCGCCTGGGCCGCGAACGGGCTCACATCGTGCGAGGACTCGGCGATGAGCAGGACGCTGACGAAGGCGAGCACGAGGATCGTGCCCCAGATGAACAGGGTCGGCCCGTCCACCGCCACCGCGCCCACGGCCACGACGTGCCCGGGGCTGCCGTTGGCGAACAGCGACGAGCCGGCCGCGATGACGATGACCAGCACGAACGCCGCAGCGAGGCCGCCGAGCGTGAGCACCAGGTGGAGAGCGCGCCGCTGCGCGCGGGGCACGAACGCCTCGACGAGTACCCCGGCCACGGCCAGGCCGAAGACCAGCAGCATCGGCGAGAGCTGACCGTACTCAATGTGCGGCGGCGTGATCTCCGTTGCCGCGAGGGTGCCAGAGATCCCGGTCACGGGGTCGGTCCCTTCCTGCTTAGCGCGAATCCGCTGTGACTCGAGAAGAACGCCGTGCTGGCTGGGGCGGGCGGCAGCGGGTCCGTGGCGTGCATCTGCACCAGCGTCTGGTGCACCGCGGGATTGATGATGTCCAGCAGCGGCTTGGGGTAGACGCCGAACGCGATAATCAACGCGATCAGCGGTCCCACCGCCCAGAGTTCCCGGGCTTTCAGGTCGGGCATCCGGGCCACCTGCTCGCGCACGGGGCCGGTCATGGTGCGCTGGTACATCCACAGGATGTAGATCGCGGCCAGGATGATGCCCGCCGTGGCGAACGATGCGGCCACCTTGTACCTGGTGAACGTGCCGACCAGGACGAGGAACTCGCTGACGAACGTGGACAGGCCCGGCAGGGCCAGCCCGGCGAGGCCGGAGATCAGGAACAGCCCGGCCAGCACCGGCGCGACCTTCTGTACCCCGCCGTAGTCCGCGATCCGCGACGAGCGCCGTCGGACGATCATGAAGCCCGCGATGAGGAAGAGCGCCCCGGTGGCCAGCCCGTGGTTCACCATGTACAGGGTCGCGCCGGACTGGCCCTGGCTGGTGAGCACGAAGATGCCGAGCACGATAAAGCCGAAGTGGGAGATGGACGTGTAGGCGATGAGCCGCTTCATGTCCGCCTGGCCGATCGCCACGATCGCCCCGTACAGGACCCCGATCACGGCCAGGGTGAGGATGAGCGGCGTGAAGTACCGGGCGGCCGACGGGAAGAGTTCCAGGCAGTACCGGATCATCCCGAACGTGCCCACCTTGTCGAGCACGCCCACCAGGAGCACCGCGGTACCGGGCTGGGCGGCCGTGGCCGCGTCAGGCAGCCAGGTGTGGAACGGCCACAGCGGCGCCTTGATCGCGAACGCGATGAAGAATCCGAGGAACAACCACCTGGCCGCCCCCGGGCTGAGCGCGATGTGGGTGAGCTGGCTGAACAGGAAGGTACCCGGGTGCCCGCCCTGGGCCGAGTAGACATACAGCGCGATGACGGCGACCAGCATGAGCAGCCCGCCGAACAGGCTGTACAGCAGGAACTTGACCGCGGCGTACTGGCGCTGCCCGACGCCGAAACTGCCGATCAGGAAGTACATCGGGATCAGCATGGCCTCGAAGAACACGTAGAAGAGGAATACGTCGGTGGCCGCGAACACGCCGATGATCATCGTCTCGAGCAGCAGCAGCAGCGCGAAGTAGGTCTTCACGCTGCGCCTAGGGCGCGTCTCGCCACTGGCCTGGCTACCACTGGCCTGGCTACCACTGGCCTG
>DAIRVB010000078.1:0-9594 GCA_036803065.1 Streptosporangiaceae bacterium | reverse complement strand
CCACTGGCCTGGCTACCACTGGCCTGGCTACCACTGGCCTGCTCGGCGCTGGCCTGCTCGCCGGGCGAGCCCGGGGCGGCGCGCGGGCTGCCATCGGCGTCGTTCCAGGACGCGAGGATGACCACGGGCATCAGCACGGCGGTCAGGCCGATCAGCACCAGCGCGATGCCATCCACGCCGACCGCGTAGTGCACGCCGAACTGGGGGATCCACTGGTAAGTCTGGTTGAACTGGAAATCCGGGCCATTCGTCTTGAAGGTGACCATCATCGCGATCGTCAGCGCCAGGGTGATCAGCGAGAAGGCCAGTGCCAGCCGCTTGACCAGCAACTGCCGGGCCTGCCGGTCCGCCTCGGCCCCCGGGGCGGACGCACCGGGGGTAACCGAGATCACCAGCACGCCGACCAGCGGGATCGCGCCGATAACCGTCAGCCAGGGAAACGTGCTCATGGGGTCTGCCGCCTCATCAGTAGGCCGTGTCTCGTGGGTCTTGTCATGGCCTTAGATCCGCACCAAGAGCAGCGCGCCGACCAGCAGCACCGCGCCGACGAACATGGACAGGGCGTAGGAACGGACGAACCCGGTCTGCAGCCGGCGCATCCTCCCAGACGAGCCGCCTACCGTGGCGGCGAGGGTATTCACCAGGCCGTCCACTCCCCGGTTGTCGAAGTACACCGACAGCCTGGTCAGCCACTGCCCGGGCCGCATCAGAACGGACTCGTTGAACGCGTCCCCGTATAGGTCCTTGCGTGCCGCAACGACCGGGAACCGGCCCGCAGGCGCCACCGCGGGTACTGGGCGGCGCCCATACATGGCCCACGCGATGGCCACCCCGGCCACCACGAGCACCAGCGACGCGATGCCGGCCGTCGTGAACAGCCCACGGCTGACCGGCGGGGCGCCGACCAGCGGGGACAAGAAGTTCATGAACCGGTTGCCGAGGATCAGGAATCCGCCCGCGCCCACCGAGCCGACGGCCAGGATCACCATCGGTGAGGTCATCACCGGGGGCGCCTCGTGCGGGTGCGCCGACTCCGCCCATCGGCGCTCACCAAAGAACGTCATGAACATGACGCGGGTCATGTAGAAGGCGGTGATTCCCGCCCCGAGCAGCGCCGCGCCGCCGAGGATGGCTCCCGATGTGCCGCCCTTCGCGAAGGCCGCCTCGATGATCGGGTCCTTGGTGAAGAAGCCGGAGAATGGCGGCACCCCGATGATGGCGAGATAGCCGAACGTGAACGTGACGAACGTGATGGGCATGACCGAGCGCAGCCCGCCGAAGCGGCGCATGTCCACCTCATCGTTCATCTCGTGCTTTATCGACCCTGCCCCGAGGAACAGCCCGGCCTTGAAGAAGCCGTGCGCGATCAGGTGCGCGATCGCGAACACGTACCCGGCGGGCCCGAGCCCCGCGGCCAGGGTCATGTAGCCGATCTGGCTCATCGTGGAGCCGGCCAGCGCCTTCTTGATGTCGTCCTTGGCACATCCGATGATCGCCCCGAACAACAGCGTCGCTGCGCCGACGACCGTCACCGCCAGGCGGGCGGTAGGTGACAGGTTGAAGATGGGGGCGGACCGGACGATCAGGTACACGCCGGCGGTCACCATCGTCGCGGCATGGATCAGCGCCGACACGGGAGTGGGGCCTTCCATCGCGTCAAGCAGCCAGGATTGCAGCGGCAACTGGGCCGACTTGCCGCAGGCGCCGAGCAGCAGCAGCAGCCCGATCGCGCTGATCACGCCCCCGCCCGCGGACCCGGGATGGAAGAACACCCCGCTGAAGGACACCGTGCCGAACGTCGCGAACATGAGCATGATCGCCAGTGAGAGCCCGGCGTCGCCGACCCTGTTCGCGATGAACGCCTTCTTGGCCGCGACCGCGGCGGACGGCTTGAACTGCCAGAAGCCGATCAGCAGGTAGGAGGCCAGGCCTACGCCCTCCCAGCCCGCGTACAGCAGCAGGTAATTGTCGGCCAGGACGAGCAGCAGCATCGCGGCGAGGAACAGGTTCATGTAGCCGAAGAAGCGCCGCCGCTCCGGGTCGCTGGCCATGTAGCCGACCGCGAAGATATGGATGAGCGAGCCGACCCCGGTGATCAGCAGCACGAAGCTGATCGATAGCTGATCGAGCTGGAGCCCGACGTTCACCTTGAACGCGCCTACCGCGATCCAGGAGTACACGTGCAGGTCCCGGCCGCGCTGGCTGGCCGGGTAGCCGAGCATCGCGAAGAAGGCGATCACGCCGTAGACGAACGCGGCCACCGGCATGGCGACGCCCAGCAAGTGCCCCCAGCGGTTGGTGCGCCGGCCGCCGAGCAGCAGCACGACGGCACCGGCCAGCGGGAACGCGATCAGCAGCCACGCCGCGCGCTGCACGCCAGCCGCGGCCATGGTGGTCATGGCCGGGGCGACGACCGCATGCGCGACCGCAAGTGAGCCTCTCACTGCGCTACCCCTCTATACGGTGTTGGCCCGGGGAGGACGACCCCCCGGAACCCCCCGCTGGTCAATATTTCAGCAGGTTCGGATCATCGACCGACGCCGACTGGCGGGTGCGGAAGATGGACATCAGGATGGCCAGTCCCACCACGACCTCGGCGGCGGCGACCACCATCACGAAAAACGCGATGACCTGGCCATCCAGTGCTCCGTGCATCCTCGCAAAAGCGACGAACGCGAGGTTGACCGCGTTCAGCATGAGCTCGACACACATGAACACGACCATCGCGTTGCGGCGCACCAGCACGCCGACCGCGCCGATCACGAAAAGGATCACGGCCAGCGCCACGAAGTGTCCCGGGCTCATGATCGCGCATCCTCCCGCCCAGTAGTGGATTGCCGTTCACCCTCGGCCAGCTCTGTGTCACCCTGGGCCAGCTCAGCCCGCCTCGCGGCGATGACCGGGCTGACCGAGAGACCAGCCGGGCTGCCGTCCGGCAGCAGCGCCGGCATATCCACCGCGTTGTGCCGCGCATAGGTCCCAGGTCCCGGCAGCGGAGTCGGGCGGCTGCCGGCCATCCGGAGCTTGGACATGCTGCGCTGGGTGGGCTTGGGTGAGGTCCGCTCCCGGTGCGCGAGCACCATGGCGCCCAGCGCCGCGGTGATCAGCAGGGCGCTGGTCGCCTCGAACGGGAACACGTACCTGGTGAAGATCAGGGTGGCGAGCCCGTTCATGTTGGACGGCCCGTACGAGGCGCTGGCGGCCCCGCCCGACGCCAGGGCCGCGTGCCCTACGACCAGGCTGAGCAGGACCAGCAGGCCGATACCCGCGAGGCCGGCGGCCATCCGCTGGCCCTTGATGGTCTCCACGAGGGAGTCAGCCGAGCTCACTCCGACGATCATCAGCACGAAGAGGAAGAGCATCAGCACCGCGCCGGTGTACACGATCACCTGGACGAAAGCCAGGAAGGGCGCGCCCTGCAAGGCGTAGAGGACGGCCAGCGAGAGCATCACGACGGCGAGCAGCACGGCGCAGTGCACGGCCCGGCGGGCCAGGATCATGCCGAGGGCCGCGGCCACCGCCAGGACGGCCAGCACCCAGAAAGCCGTGGACTCGGCCGCGGACGCGGCACCGCTCGCCGCGGCCAGCACCTCGCCGTGCGTCACCGCTCCGCCCCGGTCTGCTCGTCATAACCTGTCTCATCCGGCGTGGCCGGCGTCTCGGTCCCGCCTGGCGTGGCCGCCGCGGCCGGCCTGGCCGATGAGGACTTCGCAACCTCGGGATCCCACGTGGTGGGCTCCTCAGCCGTCGCCGCACCGGCGACGTGCGTGGCACCGAGCAGGTAATAGTCCTTCTCGGTCGGGCCGAGGCGCATCGGGTGCGGCGGCGCCTCCATCCCCGGCAGCAGCGGCGCGACCAGCTGCTCCTTCGTCCAGATGAGGCTCTCCCGGTTGTCATCGGCCAGCTCGTACTCGTTGGTCATGGTCAGCGCCCGGGTCGGGCAGGCCTCGACGCAGAGCCCGCACAGGATGCAGCGGAGGTAGTTGATCTGATAGACGCTCCCGTACCGCTCGCCCGGGGAGTAGCGGCCGTCCTCGGTGTTGTCGGCGCCCTCCACGTAGATGGCGTCGGCCGGGCAGGCCCAGGCGCACAGTTCACAGCCGATGCACTTCTCCAGCCCGTCGGGCCAGCGGTTGAGCTGGTGGCGGCCGTGGAAGCGGGGCGCGGTGGGCTCCATGACCTCGGGGTACTCGACTGTGTCCACCTTCTTGAACATCGTGCGGAAGGTGACGCCGAATCCCTTGACGGGGTTGAGGAAGTCAAACACCCGAGACCTCCTTGGAGGTGCCGTTGGCGGTGGACCCAGGGTCGCTGGGGCCACCGGTGGTAGCCCGTGGCTCGTCCCCGGCGCCAGCCGCGACGCCGATCCCGTGGTAGTGCGGAAGATCCATGGGCGGGATGGGGTAACTCCGCGGGGCCACCGCGGCGGCCGTGCTCACCACACCGCCGACCGCGGCGCCGTCCGGCTCGTCCTGCGCCTCCGCTGCCAGCCGCCGCCGTTCCGCGGCCACGTCGCCCAGGAAGAGCAGCAGGATGATGCACGCGACGATGAGCCCGGCCACGATATAGACGGGCGTGCTCCCGCCGTTCTGGCGGAATACCCGCATGGTGGCAATGATCATGATCCAGGCCAGCGAGATCGGGATGAGCACCTTCCAGCCGAACGTCATCAGCTGGTCGTAGCGGATCCGGGGCAGGGTGCCACGCAGCCAGACGAACCCGAACAGCAGGATCAGCACCTTGGCCAGGAACCAGAGCACCGGCCACCAGCCGCTGTTCGCCCCCGACCACGCCGACAGCGGCCAGGGCGCCCGCCAGCCGCCGAGGAACAGCGTCGTGGCGAGCCCGGCGACCGTCGTCATGTTGATGTACTCACCGAGGTAGAACAGCGCGAACTTGAGCGACGAGTACTCGGTGTGGAAGCCGCCCACTAGTTCGCCCTCGCCCTCGGGCAGGTCGAACGGGAGCCGGTTCGTCTCGCCGACCATCGTGATCAGGTAGATCACGAACGACGGGAACAGCACCACCCCGTACCAGGACGGGGCGTGCAGGATGGCCCCGAACAGGTGGAACGACGTGCCGTGCGCCTGGCTGGAGACGATCGCCGTGGTGGACAGCGAGCCCGCGTAGAGGAACACCGCGACGAACGACAGCCCCATCGCGATCTCATAACTGATCACCTGGGCCGACGAGCGGAGCGCGCCGAGCAGCGGGTACGGCGACCCGGACGCCCAGCCGGCCAGCACGATCCCGTAGACGCCCATCGAGCTCATCGCGAGGACCAGCAGCACCGCTACCGGCAAGTCGGCGACCTGAAGCGCCGTGTGATGGTGAAAAATCGAGACCTCAGGCCCGAACGGAATGATGGCAAAACTCACGAAGGCCGGGATGACGGAGATCGCGGGGGCGATCACGAAGAGCAGTTTGTCCACATGCCTCGGGACGATGTCTTCCTTCAGCGGCAGCTTGAGGCCGTCCATCAGCGACTGGAGCAGCCCGAACGGGCCGGCCCGGTTCGGGCCCGGCCGTTGCTGCATGCGCCCGATGATGCGGCGCTCGGCCCAGATCGCGAACAAGGTCGTGATCATCAGGAAGAGGAATACGACCAGCACCTTGATGACCACCAGCCACCATGGCTGCTGGTAAAAGCTGTTCAGCGTCGGATCCGCGGCGCTGACCAGGCCGTGCTGGCTCCCCGCCGCGCTCATCGCGCGCCACCGGACGCGTGGCCCAGGGCCGTCATTCCATGCTCCTCAATGTCACCAGGGTGCCGTAACCGGCGCCCAGTTCGCTCCGCACCTCGCACCCGAGGGAATGGGTCGGCAGCCACACAACCCGGTCCGGCATTGCCGTGGTCTGCACTGCGGCAGTCACCGAGCCGTGATCCGTGGCCACAGTGACCCTACCGCCGTCGATCGTGCCCACCTCCGCCGCGGTCGCGGGTGACATCCGGGCCACCACGGCGCGGGCTGTTCCGGCCAGGAACGGCTCGCCGTCCTGCATTCGCCCGGTATCGAGAAGCTGGTGCCAGGTGGCGAGGACCGCCTCACCCGGGCCAAGATCCCACTGCGCGTGCTCGCGGTGCCCGCGCCCGCCGGGCCCGGGCTCGGCCGGGCCGGGGGCACGGGTGCCCGCCCAGGGACCCAGTGCGGCGAGTTCCCTGCGGGCCGCCGCGGCGTCGGGCAGCCCGAGGTGAACGTCCATCTCGTCGGCGATCCTGCCGAGGACGTGCAGGTCAGATCGGATGCCAGGGACATCGAGGGCGACGCCGAACGAGCCCGGCCTGCCCTCCCAGTTCACGAAGGTGCCCGCCTTCTCGGCGACCGCGGCCACCGGCAGCACCACGTCAGCCCGGTCGGTAACCGCACTCGGCCGCAGTTCCAGGCTGACCACGAACGGCGTCGCCTCCAGCGCGGCCAGGGCCGCCTGCGGGTCAGCCAGGTCCCCGGGATCCAGGCCGGCCACCACCAGGGCGTCGATATCGGTGGATGTCGCGGCGAGGATCTGCGAGGTGTTCCGGCCGGGAACATCCGGCAGGGCGGCCACCCCCCAGGCCCTGGCCACCTCAGCCCGCGCCTGGGCGTCAGCGACGGGACGGCCGCCGGGCAGCAGGGACGGCAGCGCGCCCGCCTCGATCGCGCCGCGCTCACCGGCCCGGCGTGGCACCCAGGCGAGCCGCGCGCCGGTGGCCCGGGCCAGCCTGGCCGCCACGGTGAGCCCGCGCGGCACCTCGGCGAGTCGCTCGCCGACCAGGATGATGGCACCGTGGCGGGTCAGTGCCTCGGCCGCAGCGCGGCCCGCCTCGTCCAGGTCGGACCCGGTGATCAGGCTGCCGAGCGCCTCGGCCTCGGCGCCGGGAATGGTGGGCAGCAGCACCCCGGACAGGTTGGCCAGCCCATGGCTGGCCAACGGGGCGACGGAGTAGACGGTCAGGGTCCCCGCGCGGACGGCCTTGCGCAGCCGCAGGAACACGATCGGCGATTCGTCGTCAGGCTCGAACCCGGCCAGCAGCACGGCGGGCGCGCGTTCCAGGTCCGCGTAACTCACGTCGATGCCCCGGCCCGCGACACTGGCGGCGAGGAACTCCGTCTCCTCGGCCGAGTGCGGGCGCGCCCTCATATCGATGTCGTTGCTGGCCAGGGCCAGGCGGGCGAACTTGGCGTAGCCGTAGGCGTCTTCCAGGGTGAGCCGACCGCCGGTGAGCACCGCGGCCCGTCCCCGGGCGGCGAGCAGCCCGCGGGCCGCGGTGTCGAACGCGTCCGGCCAGGATGCGGGGACGAGCACCCCGTCGGAGTTCCGGACCAGCGGCCCGGCCAGCCGGTCTGGCTGGGTGGCGTAGCTGAACGCCCACCGGCCCTTGTCGCAGTTCCATTCCTCGTTGACCGCTGGGGCGCTGCCCGCCAGCCGGCGGGTGACCACGCCGCGCCGGTGGTCGGTGCGCTGCCTGCAGCCTGACGCGCAGTGCTCGCAGACGCTGGGCTCCGACACCAGGTCGAACGGCCGGGCCCGGAACCGGTAGGCGGCGCCGGTGAGCGCGCCCACCGGGCAGATCTGCACGGTGTTGCCCGAGAAGTAGGAGTCGAACGGGACGCCCTCGGCGATTCCCACTTGCTCGTGCGGGCCGCGGTCGAGCAGTTCGATCAGCGGGTCGCCGGCCACCTGGTCGGCGAACCTGGTGCACCGGGCGCACTGGATGCAGCGTTCCCGGTCGAGCAGCACCTGGGTGGAGAGCGCGATCGGCTTCGGGAACGTCCGCTTGACACCGTAAAACCTGGTCTCACCCTGGCCGGTGGACATGGCCTGGTTCTGCAGCGGGCACTCGCCGCCCTTGTCGCACATCGGGCAGTCCAGCGGATGATTGACGAGCAGCTGTTCCATCACGCCGCGCTGGGCTTTCTCGGCCACCGGCGAGGTCATCTGGGTGCGCACCACCATGCCGTCGGTGCAGGTGGTGGTGCAAGAGGCTGGCGGCTTGGGCTGGCCCTCGACGTGCACGAGGCACTGCCGACAAGCGCCGACCGGGTCGAGCAGCGGATGATCACAGAACCTGGGTATCTGGATTCCGAGCTGCTCCGCGGCGCGGATCACCAGTGTTCCCTTGGGCACGGTGATCTCGAATCCGTCGATGGTGACGGTTACGCCGTCCGGCGGCCGGACCGGGCTGGCCGGGGCCGGGCCGGCCGGTTCGAGGGGGCCCGCGGGCGGGTTGGTTTGCACGGTCATCGGGCGGACTCCATCGCGAACAGGGTGGACGCGGCCGGGTCGAACGGGCAGCCACCGAGCCGCTGATGCTCGAGGTACTCATCTTTGAAGTAGCGGATAGACGACTTGACCGGCGCCTCGATCGAGTCACCCAGGGCGCAGAACGCGCGGCCGGTGATGTTCTGGCAGATGTCGAGCAGCTTGTCCAGGTCAGCCTCGCTGCCCTGGCCGCGTTCCAGGTCGTCGAGCAGCTGGACGACCCAATAGCTGCCCTCCCGGCACGGCGTGCACTTGCCGCATGACTCGTGCTCGTAGAACTGGATCCACCGCAGCACGACGCGCACCACACAGGTGGTCTCGTCGAAGAGCTGGACCGACCGGGTGCCGAGCATCGAGCCGGCGGCGGCCACCGACTCATAGTCCAGCGGCACGTCCAGGTGCTCGTCGGTGAACAGCGGCGTGGACGATCCGCCAGGCGTCCAGAACTTCAGCCGGTGCCCGGCGCGGATGCCGC
The DNA here is from genome assembly GCA_036803065.1 of Streptosporangiaceae bacterium. Lineage (GTDB taxonomy): Bacteria > Actinomycetota > Actinomycetes > Streptosporangiales > Streptosporangiaceae > JAWWPY01. The sequence goes on along the minus strand of DAIRVB010000078.1, from coordinate 878 downwards.
CCGCCAGGTCCAGCAGCTCGCGCAGGGTCGTGCCGAGCGGCGCCTCGTACTGGCCGGGAGTGGTGACGTGACCGGACAGCGAGAAGATCCCGAACCCCTTGGATTTCTCCGTGCCGAACGCCGCGAAGTCCGCCGCACCATGCCCAATGATGTACGGCACGCTTGAGATCGACTCGACGTTGTTGACTACCGTGGGGGAGGCATACAGGCCCGCTATCGCCGGGAACGGCGGCTTGAGCCGGGGCTGGCCCCGGTAGCCCTCAAGCGAGTCGAGCAGGGCGGTCTCCTCGCCGCAGATGTAGGCGCCGGCCCCGGCGTGCACGACAATCTCGAGGCTGAAACCGGAACCCAGGATGTCATCGCCCAGGAACCCGCCTTCGTAGGCTTCGGCCACGGCGTGGTGCAGCCGCCTGATCACGTGCAGCACTTCACCGCGCACGTAGATGAAGGCACGGTCGGCATGGATCGCGTACGCGGCGATTATCATGCCCTCGACGAGTGCATGCGGGTTGGCCAGCATGGTCGGCATGTCTTTGCAGGCGCCCGGCTCCGACTCGTCGGCGTTCACCACCAGGTAATGCGGCTTGTCATCGCCCTGCGGGATGAAGCCCCACTTCATGCCGGTGGGGAAGCCGGCCCCGCCGCGGCCGCGCAGCGCGGAGTCCTTGAGCGTCTGGATCACCTGGTTCGGCGGCATCGCGAGGGCCTTGGCCAAGGCGCGGTACCCGCCGTTGCGCTGATAGGCCGCCAGGGTGAAAGAGTCCGGCTCATCCCAATGGGCGGTGAGCTCAGGTGTCAGCACAGACGTCACTGCTGCCTCCCGGTGTTGGCCCGGGGGGACGCCGCGCCGCCTGAGACAGTCCCTTCCCGGGGGACTC
>DAIRVB010000077.1:0-11652 GCA_036803065.1 Streptosporangiaceae bacterium | reverse complement strand
GATGTTCGTGGTGATGGTCTGGCACTCCCGCAGGCGGCTCGCGGCCATGGAGGAAATGAAGCGCGTGTCGGAGCACAACCTGCTCCTGCTGGATCAGCAGCGTCAGTTCCTCCAGGACGTCTCCCACGAGCTGGGCACACCCATCACCATCGCTCTTGGCCACACCGAGCTCATCACCCACGCCGCCACTGATCAGGCCATCGCCAAGGACGCGCGGGTGGCCGTGGATGAGCTGCTTCGGATGCGCAGGCTCGCCAACCGGCTGATGCTTCTAGCCGCAACGGACAGCCCGGACTTCCTGCGCTTGGCTCCTGTCGACGCCGCGGGACTCGTCGTGGAGACATTGCACCGGTGGGGCCAGACGCCCCGGCGGTGGTTGCTTGGCCCTCTGACGGATGCATGTGTGCTGGCGGACGAGGATCGGCTGACCCTGGCCCTCGACGCGCTCATCGAGAACGCGATCGATCACACTGACGTCGGCGGCCATATCGAGTTGAGCGCCCGCCGCGATGGCGAGAAGGTGATCCTCGCCGTGACGGACTCCGGATCCGGCATCCCAGCGGCCGAGGTCGGGCGGATCTTCGGCCGGTTTACCCGAGTCGACACGGGCCGCAACCGGGAGACCGGCGGGTTCGGCCTCGGCCTGGCGGTAGTGAAAGCGATCGCGGAAGCCCACCAAGGATCAATTCATGTCCAGAGCACGGTGGGCCGGGGCTCCGTATTCGAGCTGGTTCTGCCCGCGTTAGGGTCCGGGCCCGGCTCCGGGATGCCCCTGGAACGGCGGACCCTGCCCGGGTAGTCGGGTCTAGGGCAAGTACGCCGGGGCCACGGTGATCTTGTCAATGTTGGGCGCATACGCCGCCGGGTTGCCGAACGTGATGGTGTTACTGCCCGCGGCGAGCTGGACGGTCAGCTCAATCGTGTCGAACTGGTCCCAGCTGTAGGTGTTGCGTGCATATACGGTCTCGTTCGTGCCGGCCGATGTGCTGACGGTGAAACCCCGGTCGACCAGGTTGGCGTTGTAGTTGCCTGACCCGGCCCGCTCGTCGTCGGCGTAGCTGAGCACGACCCGGTAGCTGCCCACCCGCGGCGCCCTGATGCCGGTGAAGGCGAGCGTGTTGCCGGCCCCGTTGCCGATGTAGCCGACGTCCGAGCCGCCATACGCGTACTGATTGGCCTGCACTAGCGCGGTGCCGGACAGGACATTCTGCGGGGCGGCGGCAGCGTAGGTCACCGCGGAGGCCGCGTCGGCATCGGCGGCCGGCGTCACGTTCAGCGCGCCGATATCGACGATTCCCCGGCCGGCGTTCACGTATTCGACCGGATTGATGCCGGCGTGCAGGTACACCCGGTCAGCGATCAGATTCACGGATGAGCCGAACGGAAAGCCGCGGCCAGTCCCGTCAAGCTTGATTCCGCTCACCAGCAGGCCGAAATGCACGCTGGCGCGCCCCGGCGTGGAGGCGCGCAGCCCCAGGTCGTAATAGCCGTCGTGCCCGGCGTCCACGATGAACTCGGTACCAGCACCGGGCGGCGCCGACACGGCCTGCGGGGCCGTGCAGTCCGGGCCGCCTGCCGCGTCGCCGCACGGCACCGTGGTGGCGCCGCCGGAGAGGTCAGCGTACGCGGCCGGATAGCTGGTCGCCGGGCCGGTGACGCCTGGCACCGGGCCACGCGCGTAGGTGAGCTGGATGTCATCCAGCGTCACCTGGCCCTTGGCCGTGCCGATGGATGGACCGGACACGCCGAACGTGATGGTGTGCGAGCCGGCCGTCAGGTTCAGGTACAGGTCCTGGTGGGACCTGAACAGCCAGTTCAGCGTGGGCGGGTAGTCGATGAACGACCATGGGCCACCGTCGACGCTCATGATCTGCTGTGCGATGTCCTCGGTCTGGTTGCCGTAGTAAGCCGACATCAGGTAGCGGCCGGTGCGCGGGACCGTCACATGGAAGGCGACCCGGCTGTCCGGCTGGTCGATCGAGCCGACGTCCCGGCCGCCGGCCGTGTAGTAGCTCGGGTTGGACTCCGAGCCCTGCGTGTAGACGGTGGCGTCGGTGAGGCTGGCGTCGGCGGCCAGGTACTGCTGTGTCTGCGGCTGCAGCGGCGCGGTGATCCGGGCTCCGGTGGCGGGCGTCACGATGAGCTGGTAAGCGGCTGTCGGGTCCGTCGCCGGAAGGGGCACGGTGACGCTGCCGCCCGAGACCCGGTAGTCGGCCTCCGACACGTCGAGCGGCGTATACGCCGAGCCGTCGTAACCGGTCCAGTTGATGGACTGGACCGAGACATGGACCCGGTCGCCGAAGACGGACCGGCCGATCCCGTTGATCGCGACCGACGCGTCCCCGCCGGCCGGGTTGGCGACGATGATGCGGGCCTGCTTCGTGGCCGTGTCGAGCGAGGCCAGTCCCTGGAGCGTGTCGATCATGCTCGGCTGCGGTGGGGTGACGCTCACCGTGTCCCCGGTCAGCGCGCCATACCAGTCGAGCAGCCACCACGACCCGTTTGGCTCGTCATTCCTGACCGCGTTGTCGGAATAATTGTCGGCGATGTCCCAGAACGGCATGGCCGCGTAGACCTTGGTGTCCTCGAACATCGACAGCCACTGGACCATCTCGCCCGGGTTGGACAGGTGGTACCTGTCGGCGTACTCGTCGATGTTGATGGGCAGCGGGGCGATGCCGTCCTGCTTCTCGAGCGCCCGGTAGGCGGCGTAGGTCGACCGGTAGGTCTGCAGCGAGCTCGGGCTCAGTTCATGCCAGCTGATGATGTCGGGCATGACGTTGTTGGCCTTTGCGTAGGACAGGAAGTCGGGCGTGAAGCGCGAGTCATAGTGCGACTCGTTCGGCCCGACGATCGGTGCGTGCGGGTCGATTGACCGGATGGCCCGGTAGACAGTCGTCCAGTCGGCCAGGAAACGGTCCCTGTTCGTTATGTACTGGCTTGGGCTGGAGGTGCCCAGGCCGTACCATATCCAGTCCGGCTCGTTGAACGGGACGTAGGCGTATCGGTCACGGTAACGGCTGGCGGCGAGGGTCGTGACGATCGACTCGGCCTTCGGCAGGTAGTCGCTGAGCCCCAGGTTCTGGTACGGCCAGTCCGAGTAGATGTCTTGCATGTAGACAAGGATCTGCTGGCCGCCCGCGCCGAAGAACTCGGGCGCGATCTTGTCCGCGTCCCCGGTGGGATGCTGCAGGCCGGCGGGCGGTTTGGCGGCGATGGCGCGGACGTGCAGCGGGCTCAGCAGGTCGGCGCCGGGCACGCCGTTCTCGCTGAGCCCGTACAGCGCGCCGGTGGCCCCGTGGAAGACCGGGCCGGTCTGGCTGGCCAGGTTGACGGTGATCTGCTGTGCCGCTGGGGGCCCTGCGCCCGGTGCGGCGCTGGCGGGCGCCAGGACTAACGGTGTCGTAACCGCTGTGGCGGTGGCGAATACGATGGCGGTCACTGCCGTCCGGGCCTTGTGCACGATCACGGATCCCTCCATTGGGGTGTCTATGCCGGTGTGAGTGCGCATCATTTGTCGGGCGGCGGGTGGCCCGCCGACGGGTGCATCCGTCGGCGGGCCCATCCGCGCCGCAGGGTGTCAGCCGGGAGCGGCCCGGCGGTGGCAGGCTCGGAGCGGGTGTCAGCCCGCGGTCGCCAGGTCGTCGGCCGCCTGCCTGGCCGCCGCGCTGACCGCCTGCGGGACGTTCTTGCCGGTTAGGTAGGCGGGCGCGAGCAGGTTGGCGATGTCGAGCTGGGCCTTGTTCATGCCTGGCGTGACCGGCCAGAACACCGTGTTCCAGCTAGCCTCGGTCAGGAACGGCTGGATATCCATGCCGTGCGCCTTCCAGTAGGTGGCCATGAGCGGGTCGAGCGAGGGGATGCCGGGCCAGATGTAGCCGCCGGAGCCCATGATCTTCTCCGAAGCGGGGGAGCCGAGCCACTGCTCGAGTTCCCACGCGGCCTGCTGGTTGGGTGAGTGCGTGTTGATCGAGTCGATGAGCCCGTTCAGCACGGTCCACTTGCCGGCCGGACCCGCGGGGAACGGCAGGACCCCGATCGGGAACTTGACCTCGGATGGCAGCCCGGCCGTGATCCAGTCGCCGTTCTCGATCATCGCGACCTTGCCCTTGGCGAACAGTTGCTGGTCTTCATTGTTGTTGGCTGCGGCGTTGGTGCCGAGGTCAGAGCCGGGGGCAGCGACGTGGTACTTGTACATGAGGTCGGCCAGGAACTGGAAGGTCTGCTGCGCGGCGGGCGTGTTGAACGCCACGGTTTTCGCGTACGGCTTGCTGATGATCTTCACGCCGTTTTCGGCCAGGTAAGGCTCGAATCCCCACTGCATCTCGTTCGGCGCGTCGGTGCCGTAGGTGGCGACCGAGGAGGAGTTGAACTGAGGCGACAGGGCATTGTGGCCGCTGGTGTCGACCGTCAGTTCCTTGAGGAAGCTCAGCCATGTCCCGCCGTTGGCCGGGTTCCAGGTCAGCGAGGACGGGATCACGATGTGGTGCTGCTTGAAGTAGTTGATGTTGTAGTAGTAGGCGATCGTGTCCCAGTCCTTGGGCAGGCCGTAGATCTTGCCGCCGAATTCATGCAGGTTGACCAGGGTCGGGATGTACTGGCTCATGTTGATTTTGGCCGCCTTGATCTTGGCCGTCAGGTCCTCCATCACGCCGTCCTTGAGCCAGGACGCGATCATCGGCGTGTTGACCCAGTACACGTCGGGGCCGCCGCCCGAGCTGAACTCGGTGGTCAGCTTGGGCTGGTAGTCGTTGTACGCGATGCTCTGGATCGTGACGTGAATGTTCGGGTGCGCCTTCTCGAACACGTTGATCGATTTCTGGTAGCCCGTGCTCTCTGGCGTGGTCCATTGCGCGTAGGTCAGGTTGATCTTGCCGGAGCTGCTCGATCCGCTCGACGAGCACGCCGCGGCCGTGACCAGGAGAGCGGCGCATCCGCCGATGACGGCAAGCCGCCGCGGCGATGCCCGGAAGAGTCTCTTTCTGTGCATGAGGGTTCTTGGCATGAAGGCTTCCTCCTTTTCGCCGCCGGAACCTTCGGCCGGCTCCGGCGGGGCTCTTTGCGTTCTCACGATGTGGGTGATCAGCGGTTGACTCCGGAGAGCTGCAGGGATCGGACGATGTGTTTCTGGAACACGGCGAAGATCACGAGCAGCGGGATGAGGGAGACGAGCGACGCCGCCAGCACGAGGTTCCACTGGTCGTTGAAGCTCGACTGCAGGCCCGCGGTGGCGACGGTGAGGACCTGCTTGGAATTGCTGTCCGTCACAATCAGCGGCCAGAGGAAGTTGTTCCAGCCGAAAACGAAGGCGATGAGCGTCGCCGTAACGATGATCGGCCTGGCCATCGGGATCAGGATCCGGGTGAGGATCCTCCATTCCGAGCAGCCGTCCACGCGGGCCGCGGCGAACACATCGGATGGCAGCGACCTGAAGTACTGCCGCATCAGGAAGATGGTGTAAGGGACTCCGAGCACGTACGGCAGGAAGATCGCCCAGTAGGTGTTGGTCAGGTGGAATTGGCGCATCATCGTGTACAGCGGCACGAGCGTCACCACGTTGGGCACCATGAGTGTCGCCAGGTAGAGGGCGAACAGGGCGTCCCGGCCGGGGAACTCGAGCCGGGCGAAGGCATAGGCGGAAAGCACTCCGAAGGTGACCTGCCCGGCGGTCAGCGCGCAGGTGATCAGCAACGTGTTCCCCAGGTAGCGGATGAAGTCATCGCTGAAAAGGATCGTCTTGAAGTTCCCGGTGTAGAACGAGTGCGGCGGTGCCCACGGAGCGGTGGAGAACAGGTTGGCTTCTGACTTGAAGGCGCCGAAGAAGGCGATCACGTACGGGGCCAGGAACACCAGCGCGATGAGGCTCAGGCACCCGTAGAACACGACGTACTTGAGGATCCGCACGGTCTTCTTCAGCGGAGCCGGGGCGGCCGTGGACCGTCGCGTGGGCGTCAGCGTCGTTGCGGCCATCGTTCAGGCAATCTCGTAGGTGATACGGCTGCGGAAGAAACGGAACTGGATCACGGTGACGACCAGGATCACGGCGAAGAGCACTAGCGACATCGCGGCGGCCGAGCCGACATCGAAGTTCTGGAATGCGGTCTGGTAGATCTGGTAGTTGATGACGTTCGTCGCATTGCCCGGGCCGCCCTGGGTCATCACGTAGACGGTGTCGAAGATCTGGAACGACCCGATGATGTCGGTCACCAGCACGAAGAGCATGGTGGAGTTCAGCAGGGGAAGTGTGATCCTGGTGAACCGCCTGAAGGCGGACGCACCGTCGATGCTCGCTGACTCATACAGCTGGGGCGGGATGGCCAGCAGGCCAGCGAGGAAGAAGAGCATGTTGTATCCCGCGTACTGCCAGGTATTCACCATGGCCACCACGGGCAGGGCGGTGCTGGTGCTGCCAAGCCAGTCCGGCCCGTGCACGCCGACGAGCAGGAGCAGGTGGTTGATGAGGCCGTTCTGCGCGTTGAACAGCCAGCTCCAGACGACGGCCATGGCCACCGGCGTCGACATGTAGGGCAGCACGTAGAGAGCCCGGAACAGGCCCATCGCCGGCATCTTCCTGACCAGCAGCATCGCGAGCGCCAGGGCCAGGACGGTCTGGAACGGGATATTCCAGAGCACGTAGTACGCACTTACCAGCAGCGCGTGGAAGATGTGGTCGTGCTGCACCATCGTGGAGAAATTGGCGAACCCGACCCACCGCGGCGGAGTGAGGAAGTTCCACTGCACGAAGCTGAGGACCAGGACGATGACCACGGGGATGAGCAGGAACGCCGACACCCCGATGAGGCTCGGCAGGACGAACGGTGCGGCGACGGCCAGCCGGCGGGCGCCGCCTGCCGTGCGCCGGTGCGGGCGGGCGGGCGGTGGTTCCGGCGCGGCGACGCTGGAACGCCGCAGAGCGGATACGCGCATAAGACGGCGCCTTGATCGGAAGAACGGGGAGCGGGCCGGCCGCGCGGGAGCCCCCGAGCCGGCCGCGCCCCGGGGTGCGAGGGCGGGGGACCTGTGCTCTCCCGGACGATGAGCCGTGGCTGGGGCCACGGCCGGAGTTCGGGGGCGCGGCGCGGATCGAGGAAGGGCCGCAGGAGCGCGAAGCAGGCCCGGCCAAGTTCGATCCAATCGAGCCTGACCGTGGTGAGCGCGGGAGTAAAGAACTCCGACTGCGGGGCGTCGTCGAAGCCGACCACGCTGACCGATTCCGGGATCCTCCGGCCGGCCTCGTGCAGGGCACGGATCACGCCGATCGCGAGGTCGTCGTTGCCGCACAGGATCGCGGTGACCTGCGGGTCGGGTGCGAGAGCGCGACCGGCCTGGTAACCCGAACTGGGATGCCATCCTGCCTGCACGGGTTCGGGGACGGCCACGCCCGCCTCCTCCAGGGCCATCCGCCAGCCCGCCGTCCGCTGGGGGGTGTTGTCGGTCGATGGCGGTATGGCGACGTAGTGCACGGTCTGGTGGCCCAGGTCGAGCAGGAAGCGGGTGGCGTCACGGGCGGCCTCCCGGTCATCTATCCAGGCCCAGGGCTTCCCCTGTCCCTCATTGCCGATGGGGGTCTCCACGGCCGCCACCATCGGCACGCCAGCGGGGATCGCGGCCAGGGCCCGGGTGCCGGCCCGGTCGAAGGCGAGCACGATGAGGGCGCCACCTGGTTCCACCGCACGGGCCACGGCGTCAGCGACGATGTCTTCGTCATCGGACTCCATGACCCTGATGCCCACCGCGAACCTGGCCGGGCGCGCCGCCTCCTCGATCCCCCGCAGGACGGCCGACTGGCCGTACAGCGTCGTGTTGGAGGTCAGGACCGTGACGGACTCGACCGGCCCGCCCGCCAGCGCGCGGGCCGCCCGGTTCGGCCGGAAGTCGAGATCCTCGATGGTGGCCAGGACGAGTTCCCGGGTCGTGTGCTTCACCCGCGGATGCTCGTTTATCACCCGGGAGACCGTCTGATAGGAAACTCCGGCCGCGGCGGCGACGTCGCGGATGCTCACCGGCCGCGTGACACGGTCTGCCTCGCCAGTTGTGTGACCGGTCACATTCATGTCAGGATTGTGACCGGTCACACAAAAGCTGTCAAGGCAGTCGTAACAGAACTTTCACCCGCCTGAAATGACCAAACTCACAGCAACCTGGAGGGAGGGCGGATTTGGTGGCTGGGACTGAACCACTGCGTGCAGGTATCCGCTGGACGGACGCAGCGATCGATCTGGGTATCGACGTGGATGAGGACGGAACGGCCCGGCTGACCCGTCTGGCCGCTGCCCGCGGGAGTGATCCCGGTCCCGTACCGGGACTGCCGCTGGTCGATGTCGTCATCGCGGGCGCTGGCCGGTCCTGGTCGGGAAGCCGGTACGCCGAATCGGTGGCCGGGCACCGGCTTCGCTACGCCGGCCACGAGGAGCACGCTGACGGCCCGTGGCGCGGGCTGCGAGTCGAACTGGAGGATCCGGTCACCGGATTGCGCGCCGAGGTTTTCTACCAGGTGCTGGAGGGGCGTGGTGTGCTGCGCTCGTGGGTGGGCCTGACGAACGCGGGGGCCCGGCCCGTGACGATCGAGTCGGTGACCTCCTTCCTGGCCGGGGGACTGCCGGGCGCAGAGGACGGCGCCGTCCTGGCGGACCTGGACGTTCTCTGGGCCGACAATGACTGGCTCGCCGAGGGACGCTGGCAGCGCAGGGCGCTGCGCGACGCGCTGCCCGCCCTGACCCGGTCCGCGCACGGGGCCAACCCCCGTGGCCGGTTCGGCCTCACCAGCGAGGGAAGCTGGTCCTCCGGCGTGTACCTGCCGATGGGCGTGATCGTTAACCGGCGCACCGGGCACGCGTGGGCATGGCAGATCGAGCACAACGGTGCCTGGCACTGGCAGGTGGGGGAGTTCACGCCCAGTTACCCGGAGGACGGAGCCGCCGGGCCGGGTGCCGGGCATGCCTACCTGGCGCTGCTCGGGCCCACGGATTCCGAGCACCAGTGGCGCCTTAGTCTCGCGCCCGCCGAGTCCTTCACCACGGTGCCGGTCGCGATCGCCGTGAGCGACGGGGGTTTCGAGGGCGCGATAGCGGGACTGACCGCTGGCCGGCGGGCGGTCAGGCGGCCGCATGAGGATCACGTCCGGCTCCCCGTGATCTTCAACGACTACATGAACACGCTGAACGGGGATCCGACCACGGAGCGGTTGCTCCCGCTGGTCGCGGCGGCCGCGCAGGCCGGGGCGGAGTACTTCTGCATCGACGCCGGCTGGTACGCGGACACCGGAGAGGGCTGGTGGGACAGCGTTGGCTTGTGGAAGCCGTCATCGGACCGCTTTCCAGACGGCATCGCCGTAGTGCTGAACCGCATCCGGGCTGAGGGGATGGTCCCTGGCCTGTGGCTGGAGCCGGAGGTCGTCGGCGTGCGCAGCCCGGTGGCTGACCGGTTGCCGGCCGAGGCGTTCTTCGTGCGCGGCGGGGAGCGTGTGGTCGAGCATGGCCGGTACCACCTGGATCTGCGTCATCCGGCGGCGGTGAAGCACCTGGACGAGGTCGTCGACTTCCTCGTGGACGACCTGGGGGTCGGCTACTTCAAGCTCGATTACAACATCAACGCGGGCCCGGGCACGGAGACCGGAGGAGGCAGCGCCGGAGCCGGGCTGCTCGAACATAACCGCGCCTACCTGCGGTGGCTGGACTGCGTGCTGGACCGGCACCCGGCGCTCACCATCGAGAACTGCGGATCGGGTGGCATGCGCTCGGACTACGCCATGCTGTCGCACTGCCAGCTCCAGTCCACCAGCGACCAGCAGGATTACCTCCGCTATGCGGCGATCGCGGCGGCGGCGCCGGCGGCGATCGCACCGGAGCAGGCCGCGGTCTGGGCTTACCCGCAGCCAGGCTTCACCGAGGACGAGATCGCTTTCACGCTGTGCAGCGCCATGCTCGGCCGCATCCACCTGTCGGGCCACATCGACAAGATGAGTCAGCGGGAACGCGGCCTGGTCGCAGAGGCGTTGCAGGTGTACAAGCGCATCCGGGCCGACCTGGCCCTAGCGGTGCCTTTCTGGCCGCTCGGCCTCCCGCGGTGGACCGACTCCCACTATGCGCTCGGCATGCGCGCACCCGGCGCCACCTACGTGGTTGCCTGGCGCCGCGGTCCGCTGGACGGAACCCGGCACGATGACGATGAACCTGCGGAGATCAGCCTGCCATTGCGGCACCTGCACGGTGCCGTCGCGACCCCCGAGGTGCTGTACCCAGGCCATGCCGGCGCCGAGGCCCGGTGGGAGGCAACTGACAGGACGCTGCACGTCATGCTGCCGCGCACGCCGTCAGCCTGCCTCATCCGGCTGCCAAGCAGCTAGGACATGCCCTAGTGCTGCGGGCTACGGCGGCCGCGGGCCCTGACCCTGTGCTCGGCAGGTGGCATTCGCACCTCGGCGCCACAGGCTACCTGATTGCCTGAACCTGGGTCGTCTGAGCCACCAGGCGCCGCTGCGAGTCGTGCAGGCTGGTTTGCACGGTGACCGTCGTGCGGCCCCGGTGCAGGGGGAGTGCCACGGCTCGCACGGTGCCGCTGCTGACGGGGCGGAACATCTGAGTGGTCGAGGTGATGGTCGCCGTGGTCGCCCCCTCAGCCAGGCCCAGGAAGGCGACCAGCGCACCCGCGCTGTCGGCTAGCGACATCAGGACCCCGCCGTGCAGGATGCCGCCGGCCGTGCACAGGCCCGGCGCCCACGGCAGCCGTGCGGTGACCCGATCGGGACTGGCCTCTTCCAAGATCACCCCGAGCTGGGCGGCGAACGGCATGAGCGCGACCAGGCGTCCAGTTCGGCGGGCATGACCGCAGTCTGCCAGCGCGACCGGCGCCGGACCACGTTGTTATCGGCTACCGGGCTGGCGAGGCGGCCTGGTTGCCGGCACCGGCCCGTGCGCGCGCACACCAGGAGGCGTCCCGCCCGCCAGCGGGGGCTTGGCCAGCGCGGTCGGGTGTACCAGCGGCTGGTAGCCGGCGGTGATCGCGGCGACGATCGAGGGCGGTGTCAGCAGCTCTACCGGGCCTGGCGCACCGACTCCGGCCGCGGCGCCGTAGCCGTGAAATGACCACGGTCTTGGCCGGCCGTTGATGAGCAGACCGGTGACGCCGCCAGCACGGATCATGACACCATCGGGCAGCTCGCCCGCTGGCACCTGGCGGGTGATCTGACGCCGGGCCCGGTCGACGCGCTCGCGATGCAGGATCGAGTCCATCTCGCTCGCCCGCGGGCGCCGGGCCAGGCCGCGGGCCGCGCGCCACGCCTCCGCGAAGTCGAGAAAGTCGCCACGCCGGCAGTACGCACACGGCCGATGGCCGGCGGCGAGCGCGGTGGCCTCGTCGAGGAAGAACAGCGCAGTCCAGCGGCCAGGCGGCATCGGATCACGCCGGACGTCCCTCCAGTTCAGAACGCAGCAGATCCACAACTTGGACCGCCAGCGGCTCACGCCCAGCTCGCGGCCCTGCCCGTGCAGGCAGCCCCGGTTGCCCATCATCAGGCCACGGCTCGGATCCGCGACGATCTCGCCGGCTGGCGTGACCCGGTTCTGCAGCGGCATGGTCCTATCCTCTGCGATGGGCACGACACCAGGCCTGCCATGGGCGGCCTCGCAGGTGTCCGTGCGGAGCCTCTTACCG
>DAIRVB010000076.1:0-11801 GCA_036803065.1 Streptosporangiaceae bacterium | reverse complement strand
TCGGGCACATGATGCGCGCTGCCAGCCTGGGCTACTACGTCCTCGCCCTGTGCCTCGCCAGCTGGCCGGCCACCATGTTCTCCCAGCCGGTCCGCGACGCGGCCCCCGTCGCCTTCGCCAAGTTCCGGCGCGGCCCCCAGGTCGTCGGCTCGGCGTTCATGTCATCGGCGAACCTGCTCGCCTCCGCGACGCTGCCGGCGTGCGTCCTGATCAGCGTGTCGGCCGCGCCATTGATACAACTCGTCTACGGTCCCGCTTGGGCCCCGGCGGCCCGGGTGCTGGTCTGGCTGGCACCGCTGGCGACGCTCCGCGTCTTCTACGCGCTCGCGAATGACTATTTCGCGGTACTCGCTTCGTCCCGTCGCGGGCTGATCTTCCAGCTGATCTGGCTGGTCTCGCTGGTGCCTTCCCTGGTGGAAGGCGCGTCGACGCACGGCATCCTCGGCGTGGCCGTGGTCCAGGTCGGGGTCGCCGTCCTCTTCCTGGTGCCCTGGTACCTGACCGAGCTGAAACCGCTCGCCATCTGGCCCCGGGCGCCTGCCGCCCGCCTCGGCACCCCGGTCGGCGCCGCCGCCGCCGTCGGCCTGATCGCGTTCGGCGCACAGCGGCTGGTCATGAACGACCGCCTGGACCTCGCCATCGGCGGAGGCGCCGCGCTCGCCGCGATGGGCCTCCTGATCTTCCGGATGCGCACCGTGTTCGTCGCGGTACGGCGGGCGGCCGCGGGCGCGGCCGGGGGGCAGGGACGCGTCGCCGACGTCATCGCGCCGGCGCTGGCTGTCGTCTTCGCACCACCCGTCTACCCGGTCTCGGCGCAGTTCCAGTTCCAGCCACGCGTGCTCCAGCCGGCGCCCGCGCCGGCCGCACGGGGACTCGGCGGCAGAATCCGCTCCGGAGCCGGCTTCAGCATGCTGAACACCATCGTCGTGCGGATCAGCAACTTCCTGGTCGGGGCCGTGCTGGCCCGGACGGTGTTCGGGCCCAAGGTATGGGGCCTGTACGCGGTATCACAGGTCGTGCTCGCGGTATTGCTGAGCGCCAACGAGCTGGGGGTCAGCGCGGCGATCGTCCGGTGGGACGGAGACGTGCGCGACTTCGCGCGGACCGTCTTCACCCTCTCCGTGGCGACGAGCACACTGATCTACGCGGGGCTGTACGGGACGGCCCCCTACATAGCCCGCCTGCTCGGTTCTCCCGGGGCGGTCGGGATGCTGCGCATCCTGTGCATCTGCGTGATCATCGACGGGCTGGCCTGCGTTCCGCTCGCCCTGCTGACCCGGGAGTTCGCGCAGGGCCGTCGCATGGTGGTGGACTCTTCGAACTTCCTGGTCAGCACGGGCGTGATGCTCTGGCTCGCCTTCGGCGGGCACGGCGCCCTCAGCTTCGCCTGGGGATCACTCGCAGGCTGCGCCGTCGCACTCATCGCGGCGACCGTGGCCGCGCCGCACGTTACCCTGCCCGGCTGGAATACGGCCCAGGCACGCCAGCTCCTGGGCTTCGGCCTGCCGCTGGCCGGGGCGAGCCTGCTGGCGCTGGGAGTACTCAACGTCGATTCCGCGATTGTCGGCCACACCCTCGGCCCGGCCTTCCTGGGCTTGTACCAGCTCGCCTTCAACATTTCCAGCTGGCCGGTGAGCAGCATCTCCGAGGCGGTCGGCCGGGTGTCGTTCGCCGGTTTCTCGCGGGTCGCCCATTCCCGGGAACAACTGGCCGAGGCCTTCACCCGGTCGATAAGCCTGCTGATGGTGCTCGCCGTGCCAGCGTGCGTCCTGCTGGCCACCCTGGCCGGGCCGCTGATCCACGCCGTCTACGGCGAGCGCTGGGTATCAGCCGCGAATGCCCTCAGCCTGCTGGCCCTGCTGGGCCTGATGCGGGTGGCGTACGGGCTCATCTATGACTTCATGGCCGCCGCTGACCGGCGGAACACGCTGATGGGAGTGCAGGCCCTGTGGCTGGCCGCCCTGATCCCGGTGTTGCTGATCGGCGCCCGGGTGCGCGGGATCACCGGAGTCAGCGCCGGGCATGTTCTCGTTGCCGCCGTGGTCGTCGGCCCCATCTTCCTGTGGGCGCTCTCACGGGCCGGCATCAGCGTGAGCTCCGTCGTCATCGCCTGCCTGCTGCCGTTCCTCGGCGGCGCGGTGATGGCGGCCACGTCGTTGTTCATGATCCACCTGGCCGGGAGCGGCGTGCTGGGGCTGGCCGCGGCCATCACGGCCGGGATCGCCGTGTACCTGCCGATCGTCTATCCGATGCGAGTGGTGCTACGGCGTTCCCCGGCGGCAGGCGGTCAACTTGACCAGGCCAGTGCCGCCTGAACTGGCCCACCACGCGGAACGCCGCCATATAGCCTGATAAGGCGCCAGGCCCTGTCGTCCAAGCGGGGCAATCCCCAGCGACGACAGGTGGGCCCGTGACTGCTGGCACCGTGACCGCTGACACCCGGCATGTGGTGTGGCTGGCCGCCATGCCGTGGGATGGAATCCCGGGCACGGACATGTCCATGGCCATGGCGATGACGCGCTACGCCCGGATCCTGTGGGTGGATCCTCCGCTCTCGCTCATCTCGCCGGCCCGGCGGCGCCGCGAGGGTGGCGGCGGGATCGTGCCGTCGCTGTCGGCGGTCGGGGACAACATCACCCGGCTGACCACGGTGGCGCTGCCTGGCCTGACCCGTCCCGGGGTACGGGCCACCACCGCGCCGCTGCTGCGCGCGCAGGTCCGGTGGGCGCTGCGCCGCACGGGCGTGCGGCCATCGGCTGTCGTGGCGAGCCACCTGGAGGACGTGCTCGGCCGGTGGGGCGCGGCGGTCAACGTGCTGTATTGCACTGACGACTACGTGGCAGGCGCGGAACTGATGGGCCTGTCACCTCGCCGCCTCCGAGCACAGGAACAGCAGGCGCTGGCCCGGGCGGACGCAGTGGCCGTGATATCGCCGGCGCTCGCGGAGCACTGGTCATCCCTGGGCGCGGATCCACTGGTGATCCCGAACGGCTGCCACCCCACCCCGGAGCCAGTCCAGGCCGCGCGGGCGATGGCCGCGGAGCGGCCCGGGCCGGTCGTAGGACTGGTCGGCCAGCTGTCAGAACGGATCGACCTGGGCATCCTCACCGCACTGGCCGACGCCGGGTATTCGCTGCTGATAGTGGGCCCGCACGACCCGCGGTGGGAGCCGCAGCGGTTCGCGGCGCTGACGGCCCGGCCCAATGTCAGCTACACCGGGCGCGTACCGGCCGAGGCGGTGCCGTCGTACCTCGCGGCCATCGACGTGGGCATCACCCCCTACACGGGCAGCCCGTTCAACCTCGCATCGTTCCCGCTGAAGACGCTTGAGTACCTCAGCGCCGGCCGGCCCGTAGTGAGCACGGACCTGCCCGGCTCCCGGTGGCTGCTGGACGACCTGTTTCGCGCCGACCAGGCGCCCGACCAGATCATGACGCTGGCCAGCACTCCGGCCGACGTCGTCGCCGCAGTCCGCCGCATGGTCGGCGGACCAGGCGATCCGGCTCAGCCGGGCCCTGGCGCGGCCACCGGGCGGTCCGAGCTGCCCCGAAGCGACCGTTGCCGGGCTTTCGCCGCCCGGCACTCATGGGACCGCCGCGCGGACGCGCTGGCCGATGCCATCGGGTTCAGCCCGCTCACGATTCGGCGGATGGCCGGATAAGTTTGCCGTTACTCAGTAAATTCGTTGTGCCATTGGCTGATTAGGGAGAGTTCACGCGTGAAGGTGCTTGTCTACCCGCACACGATGGAGATCGGCGGTTCTCAGCTCAACGCCATCGAGATCGCGGCCGCCGTCCGTGACCGCGGCCACGACGTCACCGTGGTGAGCCGGCCGGGACCTCTCGTCCAGACCGTGAAGGAGTTCGGGCTCCCGCACGTCACACTTGACCCCCGCGCTCACCGCACGATGTCCCCACGCGCCCTCACGCACCTGACATCGCTGGTCAGGGAGCAGGGAATCGACGTGGTGCACGGTTATGAGTGGCCGCCGGGCGTGGAGGCGATCCTCGGCCCGCGGCTGCGGCTCGGCGTGCCCGTGGTATGCACGATCATGTCCGGGATGGTGGCCCCGTTCCTGCCGCGCACACTCCCACTGATCGTGGGCACGGACACGCTCCGCCGCTACGAGATAGCGGCGGGCCGCGCCTCCGTCACGCTCCTCGAGCCGCCGGTGGACGTGCGGGCCAACGCGCCGGACGTTGACCCGGGGCCGTTCCGGGCCGACCTGGGACTCGACGCGGCCACCCCGCTCATCTGCGTGATATGCCGGCTGGTTCCCCTGATGAAGCTGGAAGGTGTGCTGTCCGCCTGTGACGCGGTCGGCGAGCTGGCCCGGTCCGGAATAGCTGTCCAGCTCGCGGTGGTCGGCGACGGGCCGGCCCGCCCCGAGGTCGCGGCGGCCGCGTCCGCCGCGAACGCCCGCGCCGGACGCCGGGTCGTGGTCCTGGCTGGGGAGATGTACGATCCGCGGCCGGCCTACGCGGCCGCCGACGTGGTCCTGGGCATGGGCGGCTCCGCACTGCGCGGCATGGCGTTTGGCAAGCCACTCGTGGTGCAGGGGGTCAGCGGCGGCTACTGGGAGCTGTCCACCCCTGAGTCCGCCCCCAGGTTCCTGAACCACGGCTGGGGCGGGCTCGGACCTGAGGGCGACGGGCGGCCGGAGGGCACGGCCCGGCTGATGGGAATCCTGCCGGCGCTGCTGGCTGACCCCGCCACCCGGGCTCGTCTCGGTGAGTATGGCCGGACGCTGGTCGTGGAGCGCTACAGCCTGGATAGCGCCGCCGCCCGGCAGGAAGAGGTGTACGCCAGCGCGGTGCGGACCGGGGCCCATCCATCAGCCATCCGGCTGGCCACGGAGGCCGCGCGGACCGGGGCCGGCGCATTCCGGCACAAGGCGAGACGGCGCTGGCAGCGCTGGAGGGGGACGGTTGTGAGCGAGGACTTCAACGCATTGCCGGCACCGGTGCCGGCGGGTGAGCAATGAACCCGATTCCGCTGGTCGACCTGCGCGCCCAGCACGCCGCCGTGGCCGGGGAGGTCGCGGAGAACTGGCAGCAGGTGCTGGCCCGGACCGCGTTCATCGACGGCCCACAGGTCGCGGCGTTCGAGAACGAGTACGCCGCGTTCATCGGCACCAGGCATTGCGTCGGCATGGCGAATGGCACCGACGCGATCGAGATAGCGCTGCGCGCACTAGGCGTCGGCGCGGGCGATGAATGCATCCTTCCGGCCAACACCTTCATCGCGACCGCCGAGGCTGTCTGCCGGGCCGGCGCGACGCCCATCCTGGTGGACTGCGCTGACGACGGAACGTACCTGATCGACGCCGCCGCGGTCGAGGCCGCGATGACCCCGCGCACCCGGGCCATCATCCCCGTGCACCTCTACGGCCAGGCCGCGCCGGTGGAACTGCTGCTGCCGCTCGCTGAGCGGGCCGGCGCGGTGGTGGTGGAGGACGCCGCCCAGTCACAGGGCGCACGGCGCCACGGCGTGGGTGCCGGCGCCCTCGGCCAGGCCGCCGCGACAAGTTTCTACCCGGGCAAGAACCTGGGCGCGTACGGCGACGCGGGAGCGGCGCTGACCGATTCTGACGAGGTGGCCGCCCGGATGCGCATGATCGGGAATCATGGCTCGCCGCGCAAGTACGAGCATCAGATTATGGGCATCAACAGCCGGCTTGACACGCTGCAAGCCGTCGTCCTGTCGGCGAAGCTGCGCCGGCTGGCCGGCTGGAACGCGGCCCGGCGCGCCGCGGCCGCGCGCTACGACGCCCTGCTGGCCGACCTGGACGAGGTGGCCAGGCCCCGCACGCTCGACGGCAACGACCACGTGTGGCACCTCTACGTAGTGCGTGTGCCGGACCGGGACCGGGTGCTCAAGGAACTGCAGGCCGCCGGGATCGGAGCAGGCATCCACTACCCGGTGCCCATCCACCTGACCGAGGCGTTCGCCGGGCTGGGGCACACTGAAGGCACGTTCCCCGTCACCGAGCAGGCGTCGGGTGAACTGCTCAGCCTGCCGCTGTTCGCGGAGATCACGGACGAGCAGCAGGAGCGCGTGGCGGGCGCGCTCAAGTCCGCGCTTCGGTAAAAGGGGGAGTCCCGGGGGGATGGGGAAAAGGCGAAAGCGGCCACCGAGGCGGCGGATACCACGCCGTGTCGGCGTACCGGTGATAGCGGGTTTGGCGCTGGTCCTCGTCGCGCTGGTCACTCTCGCTGCCCTGGCGGCGGTGCGCGGCGGCCCAGTCGAGCGCGCCGCAGGTGCCGACTCCCCGAGGGCGCTGTCATCGGCCCTCGCGCCGATGTTGCCTTCGCCGTCTGCCTCACCGTCGCCGTCGCCGTCACCGTCACCGAAACCAACGCGTCCGCATGTCATCCCGCTGTATGACCCTGCCCTGCACAATTGTGGCGGCGCCCCGCATATATGCGGCTATCCGGATGCGACCAACACGGGAGTGCCCGCGGGCATGTCGCTGCGCCCGGTATCCGGCAGCGGGACTGGCTGGTCGACTGACGGCGGGGGAAATGTCACCGTCTATGGCAACGGCGCGGTCTTCGCCGGGTACTCCGTCCAGGGCTCCGTGAACGTGACCGGCTCCAATGCGGTGATCGAGAATGACGCGATCAGCAACTTCGGCAGCGACACGACGGGTGACGGGGTCAACCTGTCCGGCAACCCCAGCAACGTCACTATCGAGCACGTCAGTATCTCGAGCCCGCATGGAACCAGTGGCGGCATGGGTATTTTCGCCGGGATCAAGGACATCAACGGCGAAGCCATGGGCACCAGGGTGCTGGACAACAACATCGCCGATGCTTCCACCGGCGTGCAGTTGTACATCGGCCTGGTCGAAGGCAACTACGTCCATGACGTGAGCCCGGCCGCCGATGGCAGTCACCTGAACGGCACCACGTCCAACGGCTCGATCACGCCGCTGACGATCGAGCACAACACGGTGTTCAACCCCAACGGGCAGACCGACGCGATCAGCCTGTTCGAGGACTTCGGCGTCGAAGCCAACGTGCTCATCACCGGCAACCTGGTGGCCGGCGGCGGTTACGCCATCTACGGCGGCCAGAACGACGGCGGCCCGCAGGCCTACAACATCCGCATCACGAACAACCGGTTCAGCACCATTTACTACGCCCAGTCCGGCGCCTTCGGCTACATAACCGCGTTCGATCCGGGCGCGCCCGGCAACGTCTGGTCAGGCAACATCTGGGACACCACCGGCGCGATAGTCGGACCGTGACGAGCCGGCCCCGTGACTAGCCGGCCCCGTGACTAGCCAGCGAGGACGTCAGCGTAGATCGCCTCAAGCTGCGCGACCTTGCTGTCCCACAGCGCGACCTCAGCTACCCGCCGTCGCGCACCCTCGCCGAGCGAGCCGCGAAGTGCTGGGTCCGCCGCCAGCCGGCTGATCGCGGCGGCCAGGTCGCGGGCGTACTCATCCGGCGAGACCGGATGCAGCCTGATCCCGCAGGATTCGTCGACCACGTTTCCCGGGCCGCCGATATCGCTGACGATCAGTGGCAGGCTGTGCGCCATCGCCTCGAACACGACGTTCCCGCCCGGCTCGCGGTAACTGGGGAAGACAAAGATGTCCGCCGCCCGGTAGAAGCCGGCGACCTGCTCGCGTGGCAGCCAGCCGTGGAACCGTACCCGGTCGCCCAGCCCGAGGTCGGCGGTGAGCGCCTCGCAGGCGGCCCGGTCGGAGCCATCGCCGACGACGTCGAGGACAACCGACTGCTCGGGCACCAGGCCGAGGGCGCGAATCGCGTCCCTGGCGCCCTTCGTGCGCACGAGCCGGCCGACAAAAAGCAGCCGGACGGGATCCCCGGCCCGCCCGGCCCGGTCGGCCGGCGCGGCGAGTTCGTCAATCCCGGTCTCGCTCATGACCTCGAATCGCATCAGCGGAATACCGGACAGGAAGTCCTTGACGTAAGGGGCGATCCCGAGGACACAACTTGCCTGCTCGTAGGTCCGGCGCAGCGGCCGGTCATGGTGGATCCGCAGGCTGTCGACACGGCGCAGTCCCACGTACCACGGCGCGGTGCCCTCTTCCGCCGCGAAGGCCGGCGGGGACTGGAGGCTCCCCCCGACCGGCCCCATGATGAACGGGATGCCGAGCCCAGCGGCCGGGCACGGGTACCGCATCGCGACAGGAACCGGCTGGTGGGCGACGTCGAACCGCTCCCCGCGGGCCATTGCCTCGCGGATCCACCGGCGGGCCCGGAGATAGAAAGGCAGATAGCCAGGCTTCATCATGCTGTTGAGGCGCTCGGCCCGGCCCAGGCCCCGCGGCTCAGCCCACTCGACCACGCGAGCGGCAGGAAGCTGCTCCGACGCCGGGCGGCTGCCCTGCTTGTGATAGGTCAGCAGGGTCACCTCGTGGCGGTCAGCCAGGAGGCTCACCCACTGATAACCGACCCACGCCTCGCCGACGTCGTCGCGATCGCACGTCGGCGCGATCAGGAGCAGCTTGAGCACCAGCCAACGGTATCCGTTACGCACTGTGCATTATCAAAGGTCGCGTTATTCAAATGATCTACCAAGGCTCGCTGCGCCTCGACCTGCGCACCGACCGCTCGCACGGGCCTAGCGGCCCCTGGTCGCTGGCCGGTTTTGAATAACGCTCACTGGTCCGGAGCGCCTGATAGCCGGCCTTCATCGCCTCTATGATCACATTTGTGCGTCCGGACCTGGCTGTTGTCATCGTGACCTACAACAGCTCTCACGACATCGGGGATCTCCTCGACTCCCTGCCCGCCGCCCTCGATGGGCTCGCCGCGGATGTGGTCGTGGTCGACAACGGGTCGGCCGACGGGACCGCTGAGCTGGTCGCGGCCCGGGGTGACTGCCGCGTCGTCCGGTCGGCCAACGTTGGCTACGCCGGAGGCATCAACCGGGGGGTACGCGAAGCCGCGCCCGCGGACGCGATCCTCATCCTCAACCCGGACGCGCGGCTCTCCGAGCATGCGGTGCCGCCGCTCCTCGAGGCGCTGCGCGAGCCCCGCACCGGGATCGTGGTGCCCCAGCTGCGGTCCGCAGACGGGGCACTCGAGCCCTCGTTGCGGCGCGAGCCCACGCTGCTGCGTGCCCTGGGCCTGGAGAAGACGGGGATGGCCGCGCTCTCCGAGCGTGTTGGCGACGCGGCGCAGTACAGCCATCCGCACCTGGTGGACTGGGCGCAGGGCGCCGCGGTCCTCATGTCCCGGGAGTGCTTCGAGGCCCTGAAGGGCTGGGATGAATCGTATTTCCTCTACTCGGAGGAGACGGACCTGTCGCTACGGGCCCGTGATCTCGGCATGCTCACCCGCTACGAACCGCGGTCGATCGTCGTCCACACGGGTGGCGGGTCGGGCCGTAACGACACGACTCATGCCATGCAGATCGTCAACCGGGTGCGCCTGTACCGGCGCCGCAACGGCGTGCTCGCGTCCTGGTGCTACTTCTGGCTCGCCATCGCCAGCGAGATGACCTGGGTGGCGCGCGGGCACCCGCAGTCCCGGTTCGCCATCGCGGCCCTGCTGAGGCCGTCGCTGCGGCCGGCGGAACTCGGCTGCTCGAACCGGCTGCTACCCCGCTGACCGGCGGCTTCCGGCAGCGGAGGGGCCGCCGGGCGGCGGGCGGACGCGGAGCTGGACGGGCCCGCGTATCCTGTCGTTTGCCCTGATAATCGCTCTTCGCGCAAGTAGTCTGGCTCTGATCCCCCCGTCCATCGCAGGGAGCACTGCGCCGTGACTGCACAGGTGATTGACCTTCCCGCGGAGCGAACCGGGCGCCGCGGGACCGACGCGGTCACGCTGCTCACCTTCTACGTGTTCCTGCTCATGGTCATACCGTCGCCGCTGGTCTTCTCCCCGCTCGGCGGGGCGGGCGGCCCGGACACGATATTCGCGGTGCTGCTCCTCTTTGCCTACCTGCTGACCCTGGTCACACCCCCCTTGGCGCTGGCCCGGGGGCGTCAGCCGATCCGGGTCGCCGCCGTGGTGCTCACCTGCGCGGTTCTCGCCACGTACATATCAGCCAACCGGCGCACATTGCCGTCCCTGGAGGGCAATGGCGCGGATCGCGGTCTCATCCTGATGCTTGGATGGCTGGGCGTCATGCTGGTGGCGGCGGATGGCATCCCCAGCATGGACCGGCTGAAGGTCCTGCTGCGCCGGATAGTCATGGGCGCGACGGCGATATCGGCGCTCGCCATCACGCAGTTCTTCACCGGGCTGAACGCCGCGCGGTACATCCAGATCCCCGGGCTGAGCGCCCAGACGCCCTTCACGGACCTGCTCACCCGCAATCAGCTCAACCGCCCATCCGCGACGGCCATCGACCCGATCGAACTTGCTGTCGTGCTCGCGATATGCCTGCCGATCGCCATCCACCAGGCCCGCTTCGCCCCGCCCGCCCTGCGCCGGCGCCGCTGGCTGCAGGTCGCGCTCATCGGGATAGCCCTGCCGATGACGGTGTCGCGGACGGCAATTCTCGCGATCATCGTGTCCGGTGCTGTCGTGCTGTCGGTCTGGCCGAGACGAGACCGGTGGGTTGCCTACGTGGTGGGACTCTTCGGGCTGGGCAGCTTGTTTATTACCAGCCACGGCCTGATCGGCGAGTTGTCCTCCCTGTTCACGCAAGTCGGATCGGACACCAGCAGCGCGTCGCGGACTAGCGCCTTCGGGTCAAGCATGCCGTTCATAGCCCAGCATCCATGGTTCGGCCGCGGTTTCGGCACCTTCCTGCCGGCCAGTTATTTCTTCACCGACGATCAGTATCTGCTGTCGCTTATCGAGATTGGCTTTGTGGGCCTCATCGCCCTGCTAGTGCTATTCACGACCGGGTGGATGACGGCCAGGAACGCCCGCCGCATGTCCAGCGATCCTGAGACTCGTCATCTCGCGCAGTGCATGGCGGCCTCGGCGGCAGTCCCTGCCGTGTCATTCGCGACGCTTGACGCCCTGTCCTTTGCCATGGCCGCGAGCCTTACCTTCCTGATCCTCGGCTGCGTCGGCGCCCTGTGGCGGCTGGCCCGGATGGAAGCGCTGGCCCCAGGCGGCGGATTGCCCCGGGAGGGCCGCGAACCGCCGCCATATAAGCCTGAACTGGCCTTCAGTGGTTTCGAGAAGGACGACACGGCGCCGATACCCGTTGTGCGAGACGCAGCGCCATCTGTGGCTGGCCGGTCCCGCTAACCTCCGCTGACCGCGCGCCGCCCATTCAGAAGACGTACAGAGGCTTGACATTCGCCGCCCGGCAAGTTTCCAGGATGCCCAGTCGTCAAGCGCCAAACGCTGAAATACTGCGTATTACTGGCGTCTGCCATGGAGGGTTCCTTTGCTTACCGTGCTCCAGTGCAGCACTCATCGCCTTGTGACCCAGCAGGTCATGACCGCCGCGGAGGCACCGTGAATCAGCCCCTGGTGCCTGTCCGCACCTCCTATTTCGGCGACTCCCGTGAGGACGCGAGCGTCCGTGGCCTGGAGGTTGTGCTCGCCCAGCCCGGCATTGATGTTGTGTCGGTTACCTGCGGCCGAGGCGACGCGAGTTATCAGGACGGCGCCATGCAGCGGGTCGCCCGCTCGGCCGGCGTTCCGGTCCTTAACCTGGCGGGCGTCCGGCGTGAAGTGGGCGCACCTGAACTCGCGATCTCTTTCTACAACCCGGTGATCTTCCCGCCCGACTTCATCGATCAGGTCCGGTGGGGTGTGCTCAACATCCACCCCGGCCCGCTGCCGGAGTACCGGGGATGCTGCGCCGTCGAGCACGCGCTGCTGGCCGGCGCGGCCGAGTTCGGCGCGACGTTG
>DAIRVB010000075.1:0-12073 GCA_036803065.1 Streptosporangiaceae bacterium | reverse complement strand
TCACCGAGGACTGTTTCGCCGGCCGGGTGCGCAGCGAGACCGACCTGGTCTCGGAGGTCTGCGAGTTTCCCTACCTCAATCCGCAGACCGGCCCGTTCTACATCGAAGGCGCGGAGCCGGGTGACACCCTGGCCGTTCATTTCGTCTCCATCGAGCCGGCCAGGGACTGGGGCGCGTCCACGACAGTCCCGCTGTTCGGCGCTCTGAGCGCCACCCACGCCACGGCGCTGCTGCATGACCCGCTGCCGGAGATCGTGTGGCTATGGCAATTTGACCGGGCGCAGGGCACCTGCCGGTTCACCGCACGCCGCGGCGATTTCACCGTGGACCTGCCGCTGAACCCGATGCACGGCACGGTGGGTGTCGCGCCCGCCAATCTGGAGGTGCGCAGCGCCCTGGTGCCCGACGCGTTCGGCGGCAACATGGACACGCCGGAGATGCGCGCCGGGGTCACGTGCTACCTGGGGGTCAATGTCGAGGGCGCGCTCTTCTCGCTGGGCGACGGCCACGCCCGCCAGGGCGAGGGCGAGACCTGCGGCGTCGCGGTGGAGACCGCGATGAACACGGTCCTGGCCGTTGACCTGATCAAGGGCAGGCCGTGCCCCTGGCCCCGGCTGGAGTCGGACACGCACATCATGTCGGCTGGCTCGGCCCGCCCCCTGGAGGACGCCTTCCGCATCGCGCAGCACGACATGGTGCAGTGGATCGCCGCGGATTACGGGCTCGACGTGCTTGACGCCTACCAGCTCGTCACCCAGGCCGTCGAATCGCCGCTGGCCAACGTCTGCGACCCGAACTACACCAGCGTGGCCAAGATGCCCAAGCGCTACCTGCCTGCCGTGGATGTCATGGACAGCGCCCACACCAGCCTCCGCACCCTAGCGGACTCCTACCGGGGCCCCTGACGCTCGCTGTCCAGGGCGGCCATGGAGTGCGAGTCGTAGCGGTCGCCGGCGACGGCGTCCGCCGGGACGGCGGCCTCGATGGCCGCCAGTTCGGCCGGGGTGAGGTCCAGGTCGAAGGCCGCCAGCGCCTCGGCCAGCCGGGTCCGCCGCTTAGTGCCGATCAGCGGGACGATGTCGCTGCCCTGGGCGACGACCCACGCGATGGCGAGCTGCGCGGTGGTCACCCCGCGCTCCCGCGCCAGCTTCTCCAGCGCGCCGAGCAGGCCGAGGTTGCGCTCCAGGTTCCCGTCGTGGAACCGGGGGAACCGGGCCCTCGGGTCACCCGGCGCCAGCCGGGCCGTCTCGGGACTCAGCAGGCCGCGGGACAGGATGCCGTAGGCCGTCACGCCGATGCCCAGCTCACGCACCACCGGCAGGATCTCGGCTTCGATGCTCCGGCTCATCAGCGAGTACTCGATTTGCAGCGCGCTGATCGGGTGGACCGCATGCGCGCGGCGGATCGTCTCCTCCCCAACCTCAGACAATCCGACACAACGAACAAACCCTGCCTCGATCATCTCCGCGACCGCGCCGACGGTGTCCTCGATCGGCACCTCGGGATCCAGCCGGGCGGGCTGGTAAAGGTCGACGTAGTCGGTGCCAAGGCGCTGCAGTGAGTAGGACAGGGAGTTCTTCACCGCGGCGGGGCTGGCGTCGAATCCGACGAAAGCACCCTGCGGGTCCCGCTGGGCGCCGAACTTGACCTGGATGAACACGCTGTCACGGGGCACGCCGCGCAGTGCGTCGCGCAGCAGCAGCTCGCCCCGGCCCATGCCGTAGAAGTCGCCGGTGTCCAGCAGGGTGATCCCCGCGTCCAGGGCCGCGCGGATGGTGGCGATGCTCTCCGCGTCGTCCGCCTCGCCGTAGATCCCGGACATGCCCATCAGGCCGAGCCCGGCCCTGGACACCTGCGGCCCGCCGCGGCCCAGTGGGACCCGGCCGGGTGGTGCGCGACCCGGTGATCCGCCGCCTAGTGTGATCTGCTCCATAATTACAAGATTACGCCGCGCAAGTCCTGCTACGCGGTCTGCGCGGCGTAGACGCGCTCGCCTTCGACGTAGCTGAGCAGGACCGCGGTGGAACCAATCTCCTTGGCCGGCCCGGCGAACGGGTCCCGGTCGAGCACGATGAGGTCCGCGAGCCGGCCCGGCTCGATAGCGCCGGTCTGATCGAGGTTGTTCACGTACGCCGACCCTGCGGTGTAGGCGGCCAGCGCCGCGCCGAGGCTGAGCGCCTGGCCGGGCAGCAGCGGCTCCGCTCCCGGCTCGCCGTCGCCGGGAGGCTCGGTCCCAGGCCCGGCTGCGGCCGGGGGCAACGTCCTGGTGACCGCCGTATGGATCCCCCAGAGCGGGTTGGCGCTGCTCACCGCCCAGTCGCTGCCCGCGGCCAGCCGCGCTCCCGAGCGCAGCAGGTCACCGAACGGGTACTGGCGTCGGGCCCGCTGCGGGCCAAGGAACGGGATAGTCAGCTCGTCCATCTGCGGCTCGTGCGTGGCCCAGAGGGCCTGCATGTTCGCGGTCACCCCCAGTTCGCGGAAGCGCGGAATATCGGCGCCATGCACCACCTGCAGGTGCGCGATGTGGTGCCGGCCCGCAGTCTGGCCGTTCGCGACCCGCGCGGCGGCTACCGCGTCCAGTGCCTCCCGCACGGCCCGGTCGCCGATCGCGTGGAAATGCACGCCGAACCCTTCCGCGTCGAGGCGGCTGACGTGCTCGCGCAGTTCCCGCGGGTCCACGTAGGACAGGCCGCGGTTGCCGGTCTGGCCGCCGCACCCGTCCAGGTAGTCGTCGATCATGCCGGCGGTGAAGTTCTCGGCCACCCCGTCCTGCATGATCTTCACAGTGTTCGCACGGAACCTGTCCGCCTGCCCGGGCTGGCCGGCACTCGCGGCCCGGGCAGCGAGTTCCCGCTTGCCGAGCAGGTCAGCGAGCTGGTCACCGCCGCGGCCCCGGTCCCACCAGAGCGCGCCTTCGACCCGCGCGGTGAGCTGCCCGGCCACGGCTGCGGCCAGGTAGACCGGCAGCGGGTCGGCGTGCCCCAGGTAGTCGCCGATGATCGCGTCCTGCCAGGCCGTGATGCCGAGCGAGTGCAGGTGCCGCTGGGCCATCAGCAGCCCGGCCAGCCGCTCGTCGAGGGTGGGGGCTGGCACCAGCCGGCCCACCAGGGTGGCGGCGCCCTCATGCAGCGTGCCCTGTGGCCGGCCATCAGGGCTGCGCTCGATGCGGCCGTCCGCCGGATCCGGGGTAGCGGCGTCAAGGCCAGCCAGGTCAAGGGCGCGGGAACTGACCCAGGCGCCATGGCCGTCCCGGTTGGTGAGGTAGACGGCCCGGCCGCCGGCCGCGGTGTCAAGCAGGTCATAGGGCGGCGTTCCGCCGGCGAACCACTCCATCCGCCAGCCGCTGCCCGAGATCCACTCCTGGTCCCGGTGCGCGCGGGCGTAGCTGGCGATCAGCGTGAGCGCGTCATCGAGGCTGGCGGAATCGGTGAGGTCGCAGCGGAGCATGGTCACTCCGGCGAACGCCGGGTGCACGTGCGCATCCTGAAACCCGGGCAGCAGCGCCCGGCCACGCAGGTCCACCATCTCTGTTCGCGGGCCGGCCAGATCGTGGATCTCGCGCGCCCCGCCGACCGCCACGATCCTGCCGCCACGCACGGCCACCGCGTCCGCCGGCGGGCTGTCACCGGGGGTGTCCCGCGCCGATGCGGCCATGCTCCGCCTGGCCGCATCGGCCGTGTAGACCGGCCCTCCGCTGAAGATGAGGTCAGCGGCTGGCGAGTGCCGTCGTATATCCACCCCTCCATGATCCGGGCTCCCCGGCGCTCCGGCGAGCCAGGCTCAGCTTCTGGTGGTCCAGACCCCGGTGATGGGTGCGGCACTGGCGGCGGCGCCGTCGTACGGCAGGCGATACTCAGCCTCGATGGCGCGCAGCGTGCTGTAGTGGGTGACGTGCTCACCGTAGTTCCCGGACTTCACATGGGCACCGACGAAGATGGTCGGGACGATGTTGCCCGCCACCCCGTTGTTTTCGTCGAACGTCACGATCAGCAGGCTGTCGTTGGCCTTGGCCCAGGTGGCGTAAGCGCTCATGTGGGCGCTCAGCCAGGTGTCCCCCGCGGCGACCGAGCAGTTGTGCATGTCATTGCACAGGTCCGGGACGACGAAGGAGACGTCCGGGAGGGCGCTGAAGCTGGCCGAGGCGGTCTGCGGGAAGCTGGTGAACGACCTGGTTGCCGAGGTAGGCACGTTGCTGAAGTTCACCCACGGGACATGCTTGCGGGCGTAGTTCCCGCTGGTGCACACCGCGGCCCCGGCTGCGGGCAGGGCATCGACGTAGCCCGTGAAGGTCTTGCCCGCCGCGATGAGGCCCTGGGCCAGGTTCGGGGTGGTGAACGTGTGCGGGCAGCTGTCATTGGTCGTTCCCTGGGTGCTGCCGGAGAACAGCGCCAGGTAGTTCGGCTGGCTCGGGTGGGTTATCGCCACGAAATCGGTGAAGTTCGCACCGCGGGCGGCCAGCTGGTTGAAGTAGGGCGCTGACGAGTTGCCGATCACCTCGCCGTAGCCGCGGTTCTCGAAGATCACGAGCACAATGTGCCTGAACGTCGGCATGGCGCCTGACGCGGACGGCGAGGCTGACGTGGACGGCGAGGCCGAGGTGGACGGCGAGATCGACGGGCTCGGCGAGGACGAGGCTCCGGTCCAGATGTCGGTGATCGGCGCCGCACTGGCCGCCGCGCCGTCGAAGGGCAGCCCGTAGGCCTCCTCGATGGTGCGCAGCACGTTGTAGTGGTTGACGTGCTCGCTGTACTTCCCCGGCCGCACGTCGGCGCCGTAGACGATCGTCGGAATCTGGTTGCCCGCGCTGCCGTCATTCTGGCCGAAGGTCACAATGAGCAGGCTGTCGTTGCCGGCCGCCCAGTTCGCATAGGCACCCAGGCGGTTCTCCAGCCATGCGTTGCCTGAGCCAACCGAGCAGGTTGTCATGCTGTGGCAGACGTTCGGGATGACCAGGGACACCGCCGGCAGCGCGGTGAAATCGCTGCTCGAGGGAAACGCGGTGAACGGCTGGCTGGCCGAGGCCGGCACGGACGGGAAGTCGGTCCAGGGGGCATGCTTGCGGGCGTAGTTCCCGCTGGTGCACACGGCGGATCCGGCCGCGGGCAGATCCTCCGCATACCCGGTAAAGGTGTGGCCGGCCGCGATGAGGTCAGCGCCCAGGTTCGGGCCGGTGAACGTGTGCGGGCAGGAGTCGGTGGTGACGCCCTGTGTGCTGCCGGAGAACAGCGCGAGGTAGTTCGGCTGGCCAGGGCTGGCCTCGGCGAAAGACTGGGTGAAGTCCGCGCCCCCGGTGGCCAGGCTGTTGAAGAAGGTGGCCGACGAGTTACCGATCACCTGGCTGTAGGACTTGCCGTCGAAGGCCGCGACCACGACGTGCCTGAACTGCGGTACCCCGGTCGGTGACGGTGACGCGGAGCCGCACTTCACGGCGACCGCGGAGCCATGCCGGGCACAGGGTCCGCCCAGGGCGAGCGAGGCGCCCGGTGCCATCGGCGCGCCGCAGGCGGCGAGCGTCAGCGCGGTCCCGGCCAGGAGCGCTACCCGCAGCAGGCGGGAACGCGATGAGGACACGGGCAACCTCCAATCATCACTCTACGCATTGGAGTCATTACAGAAATGATACATCGTCCGCTGTTTTACCGGACTACCCGCTCTGTGCTGGCTTGCCGGGCTACGCCCGGGGGCTGGCTTGCCGGGCTACGCCCGGGGGCTGGCCTACGGGGCTACGCCCGGGGGCTGGCCTACCGGGCGGGCTATCGCCACACCCCGCGGATCACGGCCGCGGTCGCGGCATAGGCGTGCGGCGGCAGCCCGTACAACGCCTCGATGGTCCGCAGCACGCTGTAGTGGGTGATCGGCATGGCGAACCGGCCGGTGCGCACCATCTGGCCTGCGAAGATCGTCGTGATCTGGTTGCCGCCGCTCCCGTCATTCTCGTCCCAGGTCAGGACCAGCAGACTGTGATTCTTCTGCGCCCAGGTCACATAGCCACCCAGGTTCCGCTTGAGCCAGCTGTCCCCGGTGGCAACCGGGCAGTCGTGCATGTCGTCGCACAGATTCGGGATGACGAACGAGACGTCGGGAAGCCGACCATAGTTCCCGGCGGGGAAGCTGGTGAACGACTTGGTCGCCGACGACGGCACGTTCGTGAAGTCGACCCACGGCACGTGCTTGCGGGCGTACTCGCCGCTCGAGCAGACCAGGGCGCCCTGCGGCGGCAGGCTCTCGACATACCCCTGGAAAGTCCGGTGTGCCGCGATCAGCTCAGAAGCCAGGTTCGCGGCACCGAACGTCTCCGGGCAGTTATCGCTGGTGACGCCCTGGGTGCTGCCCGAGAACAGGGCCAGATAGTTCGGCTCGCTCGGATGGGACACCGCCCGGGACTGGGTGAACAGCGCGCCTTCCCGGGCGAGCGCGTGGATATACGGCGCCTGAGGGCTGCCGATCACTTCACTGTAGGAGTGATTCTCCATGACGACGACCACCGTGTGGGCGACCGCCGGCAGCGCGCCAGCCTGTCCGGACTGGCCGGAGCTGGTGCTTCCGGGGGCATCCTGCCCGGCTGACGGCGATGCCGTCGCGCTGTGCCCCGCCGCGGAGCCCGCGGGCGTCGGCGGGCCGGCTGACCCGCACGCCGCGAGCGCCAGCGTAGCGAGCAGCAGGGCGGGCCTCAGCAGGGACCACGGCTTCATGCGCAGCACTGTATAGCGCCCAAGCCAGTCCCGAGCCCACCGCGCGCTGCCCGGCCACACCGTCAGGCCGCGCACTCCCGGCAGATCGGTTGCCCGTTGCGGTCGTCAGCCAGCTGGCTCCGGTGATGCACCAGAAAACAGCTGGAACACGTGAACTCGTCAGCCTGGCGCGGAATGACTCGAAACGACAACTCCTCGTTCGACAGATCCGCCCCCGGCAGCTCCAGCGACTCCGCAACATCGTCAGGGTCGATGTCGATCGTGCTGGAAGACTTGTCCATCCGGCGTGCCTGCAGTTCCTGCAGGCTGTCTTCGGTGAGTTCTTCGTCTGTCTTCCGTGGGCTGTCATAGTCAGTTGCCATGTGGGTACTCCACCCCCTCCTATTCGTTGTGCGCCTCGTCGCGCGGGTGTAACGCTTGGCGAGCCGCAGTTGTGCCCGATTCCGGCGGCGAATTCTGTCACGTCCTGCCGCCAGGCACACGCAGGGTGCGGAACTGCGGCTCCGTGTCTTGATTAGCCGTCGCCGTCAGCCCGCATAGACAACCCTCCAGCAAAGCCCTTCCGCCCGGTAAGTTCCCCAGATCACTGCCGCTAACCAGCAAGAAGTGCGTATGGTACGAAACGCAGCCTGGCCATCCCTGCAGGACCGCGGAGACACCGCATGCCCTTCGTCACGCCATTGGGGCCCGAAGATCCTCGGCGCGTCGGCCGTTACCGGCTTTCGGGACGCATCGCGGACGATCCGGCTGACCCCGGCCCGGCGAACAGCTATGCCACCCGGCTCCCGGACGGCGCCATGGCGGCCATCGTGATGCTGGGCACGGGCTGGGCGCCGGGCGGTGCGTCGCGGGACCGCTTCACGGCGGAGGCCAGGGCGGCCCGCCGGGTGCCGCCCTTTTGCGCGGCACGGATCCTGGACGCCGGATTCGAAGGCGATGAGCCTTATCTGGTCAGCGAGCTTGTGGAAGGCCCATCCTTGACCGAGGCGGTCGCCGCCAGCGGGCCGTTCGAGGACGCCGAACTGGCGGCGCTGGCCATCGGGATGGCCACCGGCCTCACCGCGGTCCACCAGGCCGGGCTGGTACACGGGGATTTCGGGCCGGACCACGTCGTGCTCGGCGCCGAGGGCCCGCGCGTCGTCCACTTCAGCATCACTCCGCCGTACGGGTCCGCCACGCCGTCCGCGGACATGCTCGCCTGGGCGCAGACCACGCTGTTCGCTGCGGCGGGGCGCCCGGCCATCGGCCCGCAGGACCTGAACTACCTGCCGGAGCCACTACGCGCCACGGTGGCCGCCTGCCTGGCTCCAGATCCGGGCAGCCGCCCGAGTGCCCGCAGCGTGGCCACGGCCCTGCTTGGCCGCGGCGACCCAGCGGCTGGCCTGCTCGCGGAGGGCGCCAGGCGATCCCGCGCGGCCGCCCGGGGCGTGCCCCGCAGCGTCCCGGGGAGGGCCCCAGAAGAACCCCGGGCCCGGTCCACAGTCCGGCGAGCGGGCTGGCTCACGGCCTGCGTGGCGTGCGTCGGCGCGATCGCCATAGCCTCCACCTTGATCTTGATGCACCACCCGGCCCGCAGCGGCGACCCGCTGCGGGCGGCGTCCGCCACCCGCGGCACGTCCCCGCGGACGGCGGCTGCCTCGCCGACGGCCACCACGATATTTCCGGCATCGCTGGCCGGTTCCTGGTCCGGGCAGGTACGCCAGACCGCTCCGGCGTTGCAGGTAACCGTCGATGTCACGCTCATCAGCGGCTCGGCAGCCGGGACCATTTCCTACCCGGCACTCAACTGCTCGGGCAATCTCCTGCTCGTCTCCTCAGCAGGCGGCACGCTGACCCTGGAGCAGCAGATCAGCACGGGCAAGCAGAACTGCGACAACGGCGTGGTCACCCTGGCCGAGCAGACCAGCAACACCCTCACGTTCAGTTTCAAGCGCACCAACGGCCCTTCGCCAGCCGGCACCCTGACCAGGGAGTCCTGACCAGGGAGTCCTGACCAGGGAGTCCTGACCAGGCCAGGCCGGGTCGGCGGCTGGCCCACGGCATGCGGACACCTCAGCCGGGCGCGTCCCGCTCCGGATCGAGGCTCGCCAGCAGTTCCTCCAGCGCGCTGAACAGCCCGGGCTCGGCCGCGATGGTCATCTCCGGGCTGGCCGCCTGGCCGCTCAGGCCGCCCAACCGCGCGCCCGCCTCGGTGGCGACCAGCCCGCCGGCCGCGAAGTCCCAGTAGTTCACGCCGCGCTCGTAGAAGGCGTCCAGCCGCCCCATGGCCACCGAGCACAGGTCCACGGCGCACGAGCCGCCCCGCCGGATGTCGCGCACCCGGGGCAACACCGCGGCAACGACCTCCCCCTGCACCACGCGGCGCGCCGCCGCGTACCCGAACCCGGTCCCCACCAGCGCCTGGTGCAGCGGCACCGGCGCGTTGCACCGCGCCGCGACCGGCGGCTGCGTCGCGGACCGGAGCCAGGCACCTTGGCCACGGACGGCAGTGAACAGCTCACCCCGCGCCGGGACCGCGACCACCCCCGCCACCACGGTGCCGTCCACCTCCGCCGCAATGCTGACCGCCCAGTCCGGCAGCCCGTACAGGTAGTTGACGGTGCCATCCAGCGGGTCGACGATCCAGCGGACCCGGCCGTGGCCGGACTCGCCGCCCTCCTCGCCGAGGATCGCGTCGCCCGGCCGCTCAGCCAGCAGCCGCCGCGCGATCAGGGCTTCCGCGGCGCGGTCCATCTCGGTCACCACGTCAGTCGGGCTCGACTTGGTGTCCGCCACCTCCGGGCGCCCCAACGGCCCGGCCGGGCGGCTGCTCGCCAGCAGCTCTGCCGCCTCCCCGGCGGCGCGCCGCGCCAGGTCGAGCAGATCACCCGGATCCGGGTCCCTCACCAGGTCACCCTGCACGGCCGGGACGGGTACTGACCGGACCGGCCGGACAGCAATCGTTGCGGCAAATATCGCGTGATGGCTGGAGAGTGCCCAGCATTGCCCCGGGCACCTGCCCGTCGACCCGCTCCTGGACTAGCTCCGTGATCATCGAAACGAACCGGGGGTGGGTGCCGGGGGTAGCCGCCCGGGCCAGCCGCAAGCCCACCCGCTCGGCGGTCTGCGCCACCTCGACGTCCAGGTCGTGGATCACCTCCATGTGATCGGAGACAAAGCCGACCGGGACCAGGACGGCCGCTGGTGCCCCGGAGCGGGCCAGGTCCTCGAGGTGGTCGCAGACGTCAGGGCCGAGCCAGGGCTGGGCCGGTGGCCCGCTACGGCTCTGGTAGACCAGGCGCCACGGATGCGCGCCGCCGACCCGCTCCGCGACGAGGCGCGACGCCTCGGCCAGTTGTGCCGGATACAGGCCGCCCGGCGGGGGCCCGCTGGATGCCGCCATGGCCTCGGGCACGCTGTGCGCCGTGAAAACCAGCGGAACACCCTGCCTCAGGTCGGCGGGCAGCGACTCAACCGCCGCCCTGGCCTGCTCGGCGAGCGGCTCGATGAACCCCGGATGGTTGAAGAAATGCCGCAGCTTATCGATCCGGGGGGCGCCCGGGCCAACCTCGGCGCACGCCGCTGCGATGTCATCGAGATACTGCCTGCAGCTGGAGTAGGAGCCGTAGGCCGAGGTCACGAAGCCGACGGCGCGCCGCACCCCGGCAGTAGCCATATCCGCCACGGTGGCCGTGAGGTAAGGCGCCCAGTTCCGGTTGCCCCAGTACACGGGCAGGTCAAGGCCGGCGGACGCGAAATCTTTGCCGATAGCCGCGGCCAGGTCCCGGCACTGCTGGTTGATCGGGCTGACTCCGCCGACCGCATAGTAATGCTCCGCCACCGCGGCGAGCCGCTCCCGCGGTATGCCGCGGCCCCGGGTGACATTCTCCAGAAACGGCATGACCTCATCGGGAGCTTCCGGTCCCCCGAAGGAGACGAGCAGGAACGCGTCGTAATGCGGCATGCCACCATCCAACCAGGGTGCGGTCAGCCGTAGGTCTGCGCGTACTGCCGAGCGAGGGCGAGCACCTCGGTCACATACCAGCTGGCGTGGTTGTAGGAGTAGATGGCGCCGGCCAGGCCGGCTGAGGTGCCGCCACCATCCGCGCACAGGAGGCGGGCCGCCGACGGGACCGCGTCGTACGGATCCATGATGTTCGGCGGCCCCGGCTCGCCGAAGGCGGTGATGCCCCAGGTGGCCCACGTTGACGGCATGAACTGCATGGGGCCCAGCGCGCCAGCGCTGGACGGGCCCATGTTGCTCCCATCGCCGCTCTCGATCTGGCCGATGGCGGCGAGCACCGTCCAGGACAGCCCCCGGCAGTACAGGGCGGCGGACTGCTGGAACAACTGCAGGTAACTGGCGGGCTTGCCGCCGGTGACCGCCGGCCGCACGGGAAGCGGCTGGCTGCGGAGGCTGACGATGGTGTCCCCGGGCCCGGCCGCACCGCGTACGCCGCTGGTCAGCGCGGCCAGCGCGGCGCCGGGTGCGCTGACCAGCGCGGCCACACTGCGGACCAGGCCGAGCGCGCCGGACGCACGGTTGCTGACCAGCACGTCGATGCCGGACACGCCGAGCGGCGCCGAGTCGCCGAAGGTCAGGTTTTGGCGGGCGGCCCCGGTCAGCCCATAGCTCACGCCGGTACGCAGGCCAAGCCGGGCCGCCGCGTCCTGCGAGGCCACGAAACGGCCGGCTGCCAGCGCCGTCCACAGGCCCTGGTCCGACGCCGTGGCCAGCGGCGTCCACGAGCGGAACTTCTGCGGGTCGACGCCGAGCACGTTGACCTGGCTGGTCCCGATCTTGATCGCGGCACCGTCAGCGGCGAGCACGTTCCGCACTCCGGAGACCTTGCCGATCCTGGCGATCTGGGTGGCGCTGAGCCCCTTCGGCGCGATGACCAGCAGGTCCGGCAGGATGATCTGCTGATACCCCATCACGCTGCTGCCAGCGCTGCTCACCGCCGACCGTGCGGGCAGCGGCGGGTCCGCCATGGCGGTCACGCCGGTCATGAGCATGACGATTGCCCCGGCCGCCGCCGCTGCCCGCATCAGCGGCATACCGGCAGGAGCGGCAATCGGCGCGCCGCGCCGAAACAGGAGTCTCATCGCGTTCCAACCCTAACTGGGACGGCATCCGGACTGAAGAGGCGGCAGCGCCGCTGCCACTTAAACGCTTGCCAGTACCGGATACGTTCATCCGGGATGTCAGCGGATTGATGCTCGGCTGCTACGCGGCCCGCGGGCCCGGTTCTCCGGTAGGGTCCCGGGCATGGTCAGCGCCGCCGCCATCACATCCCCCACCTGGCAGAACTGGGCTGGCAATCAGTCTGCTCGGCCGCGCCGGGTGATAACGCCGCGTTCCGCTGACGAGGTCGCCGAGGCGGTTACCGCAGCCGGCGCGG
>DAIRVB010000074.1:7118-12087 GCA_036803065.1 Streptosporangiaceae bacterium | reverse complement strand
AGTAGTCGGTCGCCATCAGCTCGGCGATCTCGTTGTACCGCTCCAGCAGCGCCTTGACGTCGGCTACGCCCTCCTCGACGTTGCCCAGGACCGTCTTGCTCTCGTCCAGTACCGGCTCCTGCGCCAGCAGGCCTACCGTGAAGCCAGGAAAGAGTCTCGCATCGCCGTTCGACGGCTGCTCCAGGCCTGCCATCATCTTCAGCAGCGACGACTTCCCGGCACCGTTCGGGCCAACTACGCCGATCTTCGCGCCGGGCAGGAATGCAAGCGTCACGTCGTCGAGAATGAGCTTGTCACCGCGCACCATCCGCACGGCATGCATCTGATAAATGAACTCGGGCATGTTTTTAAGATTAGGGCCACTGCGGCTGCGCGTCGGACGGCTGGACGCCGGGCGGCAGCAGGCAGACCTGATCGCGGCCCGATTCCTTGGCCCGGTATACCGCGGCGTCGGCGCCGGCGAGCAGCTCGAAGAGCTCGTTACCGTGCGTACCTAGCGCGGCGACGCCGATCGAGACAGCCACCGTCACCTGGGCACCCGCAACGGTTGCCACGACCACGGGGCTCTGGGCTGGCCGCCCGGCTGTCGCCCGCTGTCATCCGCATGTTCCATCGAGTGCTGGACTGCGAACATGCCATGTGCCCCTGACCCCGGCGCAGGCGGGCCATCCCGGCAACCACTCTCCGATCACTTTAAGTGTTCAAATTCGGCCTAAATATAACGCTGCGTAGCAGCGTAGGGGCAGAGGGCGAGGGCGGCAGCGAAATTCCTCGATCTAGCCCGAGTGCGCCGCAGCGGGTGGCCCACCCAGGCGGTCTGGCCTACATCAAGCTGGCCAGCCTGGGTGGGCATCCGCCGGGCTGGCTGGCCCACACGGACCCGGCTCACACGGACCCGGCCCACACGAAACAACCGCGTCAGAAGGGCGCGGAGTTCCCCGACGGCTCATCGTCGTCCTGCTGGGCCAGCGCGGCGAGAGCGCTCTCGTTGATGAAGCCACCGTCGGCGGTCTCGTCGGGCGCGGGCGCCTCCAGGTCACTGGCGTCCGGGTCAGCGCCATCCAGGCCGCCCGGTTCAGCTGCGGAAACGCCATTGGCCTGCCGGTCTGCGGCCGTCTCACCGGACGACGGCCGGATCCGTGAGAACCGGGCGACCCCGCGGGCCAGGTCGTAGCCGATCGAGCTGGCGTAGACATCGACAGACAGGCGCTCCGTGCCGTTCTTCGACTCGTACGTCCGGACCTGTACCCGGCCCATCACGACCACCGGCTCCCCCTTGCGGAGGCAGACCGCCACGTTGTTGGCGAGCCTGCCCCAGCACTTCACACTCACGAAAGAACTCGGTCCGTCAGACCATTCGCCGGTCTCCCAGTTCTGCCGCCGCGGCGTGTAGCCCACTCGCATCTGCGCTTCCGGCTTGCCGCGGGTCGTCGTCCGGAACGTTGGCTCGGTCGCCACGTAGCCAGCCAGGAACACTTGCGCCTCATTGATCATCCCGATCCTCCCGGGCCCTCGTGTAGCAACGTGCTTGTCGCGCGCCGCGCCGGCGGCGCCCTGCCACCGGATGCGCACCACGATGACCGCCACCCATAGACCACCACCATCCACAACGAAATGCTGTGCACAATGCCGCCGACAAGGCGGATCTGTGGATACGGCGGGTGCTACCGACGGTGGGATGTGAGACCATCCCACGCGGCGGCGCTTACTCGGGCTGCGGCTAGCAGCGGGTCAGCTACCCAATTTTTCACGCCGCAGCGGCCGTTAGGCCGCGACGAGTTCTGACGGCTCGGCGATGACGTCGACCAGCGCCCCGTTGCGCATCACGGTGATCGCCATCCGGCGTCCGATAGCGTCCGCGAACATGAGCCGCTGCAGGTCCTGGGCTTTGGTAACCGGCTTACCCGCGGCGGTCAGCAGCAGGTCACCGGTGCGGAGCCCGGCGCGGGCGGCGGGCCCCCCCGGGACAACCTCGACCACGCGCAGCCCCGTTGCGGCTCCTGCTCTCTCCCGCAGCGGCGAGGGCAGCGGGGCCGGCATGCTGACCAGGCCCAGGTACGCACGCCGCACCCGGCCATCCTGCATGAGCGCCGCGATGATCCGCCTGGTCGTCGCGTTGACCGGGACCGCGAGGCCGACTCCCGCCCCGGCCACCGCGGTGTTGATGCCCACCACCCGGGCGTGGCTGTCCGCCAGCGCGCCGCCCGAGTTTCCCGGGTTCAGCGCGGCGTCGGTCTGGATCACGTCCTCGATCAGCCGGGCCGCCGAGCCGCTGCGGGTGGGCAGCGACCGGCCCAGGCCACTCACCACGCCCGCGGTGACCGAGCCAGCCAGGCCGAGCGGATTGCCGACCGCCACCACCAGCTGGCCGACCACGAGCTCGTCCGCCTCGCCGAGTTCCGCCGGAGGCGGCGTCTGGCCGATCGTCCTGAGCACGGCGAGATCGGAGAGCGGATCCGCGCCGACCACGCGGAACGGCGCGGCGGAGCCATCGGCGAACGAGGCGGTCCCCGCCGCCGCCTGGCCCACGACATGCGCGTTGGTCAGCAGGAACCCGTCATCGGTGTAGACGACGGCCGAGCCGAGGCTCTCGCCGCCGCCGCCATCGGGCCGCCGCGGCACTCGCAGGCTCGCCACCTTGCCCGTGAGCTCGGCCGCTACCCCGGCCACAATCCGCGAATACGCATCCAGCGGGGAATCAGCTGCCACGTCGCCTCCGAACACTGTGATTACATCATTACAGTGAACATCAGACATTGGGGAGGGGCTTCCCCCGGCATTAAGCCGTCAGCGGAATCGGCTGCCGATCCCTACCGGGATCCCTCCTGGCGATCCCTACTGGCCGGCAGTCCGGAGCGCGGCACAGAACCTGGAGCGCTCCGACAGTTCCTGCGTGATCGGCTGCAGCACCATCTGCTCGGCTACCGCCGTCATCCGGGAGCGCATCTCCCGGTCAATGTCCTCCCGCTCCCGGAGGGCCGCCGAGGTAACCAGGGTCATGCATCCCGACGCGGTCAGCCAGCCGAGCACGAGTATCGCCGCGATCATGACGGCCACCCAGGGCAGCAGCACCGGATCACGGAAGATCGCTGGCGCGTGCGGCGCCACCCGGAACACCCCGAGCACCAGGATGGACACCATCCACGCCAGCCCGATCACCACACACCCCAGCAGCAGCCCCTGCCAGGCCGCGACCATGCGCCACCATGGCTCCACCGTGTTCTCGCCAGGCAGCGACTCACTGATGGCCGCGCCAAGCGCGGCGGGGACCTGCCGTGCCTTTGATCGGGCTGCTGTCTGCACGGTGTGCGACCAGGGCGGGGTCAAGGTGGCGGCGACCTGGTCGCCCAGGGCCGTGAGCGCGTTGTCGATTTCGGCCTGCTGCGCGCCGGCGGGCCCGCCCGACACCTCGCGCAATTCGTCCCAGAGATTGCCCAAGCGCAGCTTGCGTACGGGATGCCGGCCAATCACCCGGTCGGCCAGCCACGCCACCGGCCAGCCCACGTAGTCCACCGCCTTGAGTTCCCGCGCGCTCTGCAGGGCCTGGCCGACACCTGGTACCCCCGCCGCGCGGGCGAACGACTCGGCGAGCAGTTCAGCACTGCGCGGGGGGACGTCTCGGACCTCCTCCGCGTCGCCTGATGGATCCGCCAGGCCGGCCTCGCCCATATACGGGAGGAAGCGCTCGATCATGGCGTCCACGTCGGCCCCGATCCGTTCGCTGGCCGCCCGCCTCGCGGACACCGTTTCGGTGAGCACCTTGCGCAGCTCAGCCAGGCCGGCCCCGGTGCGGGCGGAGGTGAGCTGCAGGCGGGCATCGGTCAGGCCCTCGGAATCGAGCAGCCGCCGCAGATCCGACACGCAGTCCTCGGCCTGGCCGGCGGTGAGCAGGTCCGACTGGTTCAGCACGACCGTGATGACCGACGAGTGACCCGCCATCGGGGTAAGGAACCGGCTGTGCACGGCAGCGTCGGCGTATTTCTGCGGATCGAGCACCCAGATCATCAGGTCCGCCATCGCGACCAGGCGGCTCACTTCCGAGGTGCCACCCAGCACCGAGTCGTGATCAGGGATGTCAAGCAGGACAAGGCCGCGCAAGGAGCTTTCGCCCTCGTCGAGGGCGCTTGACCGCGCGTAGCGGTAGCGGTGCTGCACGCCCAGCCATTCCAGCAGCGGTCCCGCGCCTTCCATGCCCCAGACACAGGCGTGCGGATGCAGAGTCACCGGCCGGGTGACCCCCACCGGTGAGAAATCGGCCCCAGCCAGCCGGTTGAACAGTGAAGACTTGCCGCTCCCGGTGCCACCCGCCAGGACCGCCACAGTATGGTTCGCGGACAGCCGCAGCCGCTCACCGGCCCGGGCGACCAGTTGCTCGGCTTCCCGCAGCAGCTCAGGGCTGAACCCGTCCGGGCCGGTCCGCGCGGCCCCGATCTGGACCAGCCGGGCCAGCGCGGTCAGCCTGCCGGACAGGTCACGGCCACCGCTGCCCATCCAGGTCGTGGTGGGCCTACCGAGGATCATCGCGCGGCCTCAAGCGAGTCGGCGGCCTGCTGCAGGGTCTCCGCGGTCGCGCCGTCCAGTTCGCCGGCCGCGTTGACGACCGCCGCGAAACGCATCTTCTCCTCATCGAAGAGCAACCTGATCCGCTCCTGCAGGTCCTCGCGTGCCTTCGTGCTGATGTCGCGCAGGTGCCCCGCCCCGAAGAGCGAACTGAGCAAGTGCTGCGGCACAGCGTTCACGCCCCCAGCCGCGCCGTCTCCCGCGCTGTACCCCAGCAGCCCGATCACCAGCACCGTGCTCAGCGAGTCATTGTCGAAGGAAATGATCCGCGCGATCGACCGCTTGGTCACGTTCTTCGTCTGCACGAGGTGCAGCACGTGGTCCTGCCAGCCGCTGACCGCGTCGCCCGACCGGGTGCCCAGGTCGGGCGACGCGGTCAGCGGCTGGCAGGACCACGTGCTGCACCTCG
>DAIRVB010000074.1:0-7108 GCA_036803065.1 Streptosporangiaceae bacterium | reverse complement strand
CGGGTGCCCAGGTCGGGCGATGCCCGCCCGAGAGCCGACGTGCCAATCCACGGCGAACCCGCCGCATCCCCGTCGCTGCGGGCAGCAGTCATGTCCAGGCCGAGGAGCAGCCCCGCGTCGGCCGCGAACTGCGAGCCAGCCCAGTTCTCATCACTCTCCGCGGCCGATAGCGTGTCGAGCAGGGCGGCACCCGCCGGGTTGCCCCGCCACCGGCTGATGCACCCCTCCGCGGCACGGTCGGCGACGGACACCACCAGCGACTCGATCCCGGCGCGCACGGCCGCCTTGAGCGCCTCGGCCCGGCCGGGTGATCCCCGCTTGTGCTGCCGGCCGGCCCGTGCCTCCCGGCCAGACCGCCCCTCCCGGCCGGACTGCAACGCACGGAGGAGATCGCCGGTGCCCGCGAAGTCCTGCCAGCGGGCGAGGATCTCGCCGCGCAGCAGCGAGCCGTTCCGCAGCGCCTCGCCGGTCTCGGCGAGGGCCTCCGCGTACGCTCGCTCCACCCCGGCTTGCAGGTCCGCGCGTACGGCGAACTGGGCCTGCACCTCGGCCGCCAGGCCCGGGATCCTGGTGCGGAACGTGTCGAGCACGCCGGACATGGTCTGGGTGAGGACAGCGACCCGCCGATCCCCCTTGGAGGCGGTGTCCTCCAGCCATGCCCGCAGTGGGGCCGACGCCTCGGGCGGCAGCCGGCCTTCGGTGATGACGGTCTCGTTGATGACGAAACGCTCGTTGTCGCCCAGGCCGTTCGCCCTCAGCATGGCGCCGAAATGCTTGGTGAGTTCCGCACCGGACGAGGGGGGGACCCTCGACAGCACGATGCCCAGCGCGGCACCC
This sequence comes from Streptosporangiaceae bacterium, assembly GCA_036803065.1. Lineage (GTDB taxonomy): Bacteria > Actinomycetota > Actinomycetes > Streptosporangiales > Streptosporangiaceae > JAWWPY01. The sequence goes on along the minus strand of DAIRVB010000074.1, from coordinate 6,271 downwards.
CGGTCCCTGGCGTACTGCAGCAACTCCCAGACGCTCGTATCGGCATAGCGACTGGAACTGGTCATGAACAGCCACAGGTCTGACGCGTCGAGGAACTGGTACGCGAAATCGCGGTGAGCCTGAACCACCGAGTCGATGTCCGGGGTGTCCAGCAGCGCGACACCCTTGGGCATGCCCTCGCTCGCCGCGAGCACGAGCAGCCCATCGCGGCCTGACCTGGCCAGCCCCTCCTGCCGGACGCGTGGGACGGTGGGCAGGAATACGTTCTCGGCGAACCAGTCCGCGTCATCGGGATGGCATGCGAGCACGGGGCTGTTCGTCGTCGGCCGGCGCACGCCGGTGTTGCTGATCTGCATCCCGACCAGGCTGTTCACCAGCGTCGACTTACCGGCACCCGTTGAGCCAACCAGGGCCACCAGGATCGGCGCACCTGACTGGCGCAGCCGCGGCAGCAGGTAGTCGTCTGTCTGGCTGAGCAGTTTGCGCCGCTCCGCTCTCGCACCATCCACGCCGTCGGTTTCGAAGAGCAGGGTGACATCGACGATCCGGTGCCGCAGCCCGAGGATCGCTGCCTCAAGTTGCCTGGCGTCCACCCGCCGGAGCGGCACCTCCGCTGGCCCGGCGTCATCCGCAGCGAGGCCGCCAGCCACGGCGGTACCAGGTGCGGCCGGCGGGACACTGGGCGGACCCTGGGCAAGCGGCGGCGAGTCCGCGCCCGTGGCGGGCGCGGAAGCCGCCGTCAGTCCCTGTCCCTCCGTCATCGAACTCCTGCCGTCGCCTTCCGTCCTGTGTGCTCCGTCACCCCATAGTCCGTCACCCGCGACCCGCCCGTCATCCGGGAGGGTCAGTCAGCCCGGAACGCCCGCCGCTCCAGGTGCTCCCCGCTGCTGGAGATGGCGCCCGCGGCCGTGCTGGCGCGGGCACAAAGGTGCCGGCCGGGGCTGGCCCGCCCGACTCACGCGAAAGCCCGGCTATCTCCACCGCGACGTTCACGACCTCACCCACCACGACGACCGCCGGAGGACGGATGCCCGCTGCTGACGCCGCCTGAGCGACCGTGTTCAGTGCTGAGGTAATTATGTGCTGCGTGGGCAAGGTGCCGTCCACTATGACCGAAACTGGAGTGCTCTCGGCGCGACCGTGCCGGATGAGCGTGTCGGCGATCGTCTCCAGGTGCTCAACCGCCATCAACAGCACCAGTGTCGCAGGTGAACGAGCCAGCGCGGCCCAATCAACGGTGGACCGCGCGTCGCCAGGTGGCACATGCGCCGAGATCACGTGGAACTCCTGGGAGACGCCGCGGTGGGTGACCGGCACGCCAGCAGCGGCGGGCACAGCGGTTGCGCTGGATACCCCGGGTACCACGGTCACCGGCACGCCAGCCCGCAGGCAGGCCAGCAGTTCCTCCCCGCCACGCCCGAATACGAACGGATCACCGCCCTTGAGCCGGACAACTTGAAGGCCCTGCAGCGCCTTGGTCACCAGCAGTGAGTTGATGTCCTCCTGCGCCATGGCCCTGCCCCGCGGGATCTTGGCCGCGTCCACGACTTCAACGCTCGGTGCGAGCTCGTCGAGCAGCGACTGGGGCGCGAGCCGGTCGGCCACGACGACGTCCGCGTCAGCCAGGATCTGCCGGCCCCGCACGGTGATCAGCCCGGGATCTCCCGGGCCACCGCCGACCAGGGCAACGCCACCGGCACGGCGGCGGTATCGGCGCGCGTTCAGCGCACCGGACCGCAAGCCGCCCAGCACCGCGTCCCTGATGCCCGCGCTGCGCCTGGGATCGCCGCTCAGCACGCCCACCTGCACGTCACCCGCATGCCCGGCCGCAGGGGTCCAGGCCGCGGAGGAAGCCGCATCATCCGCCCGGACGCACCAGATCCCGGCGGCCTCAGCATCCGCTGCGGCGGCCGTGTTCACCGCCGGCTCATCGGTGCAGGCGCAGACCAGCCACGCACCGGCGCAGTCATCGGCCGCGTAACCGCGCGCCGCCCAGCGGATCCGGCCCGCCAGGACAAGAGCATGCAGGGACGGGCTCAGTTCGGGCGAGACGATGAGAACGTCGGCGCCGGCCTCCAGCAGAGCGGGTACCCGCCGGGCGGCCACCGCGCCGCCGCCGACAACCAGGACGGAGCGGCCATTCAGGCGGAGTCCGAGCAGGTAGGGCAGGGCCTCGACGGCGACCATGGCAGTCCGCACTCCTCCTGTTCGCGCTAGCAGATGATCGAGCGTAACGGCACTGCCGGGCCGGCCTGACAGAGGCAGGGACGGCCCCGGGCCGCGCGGGGCCGCGGGTGCCCTATTCCTGGCCCGCGGCGGCGCCCAGGAGCGCGTTGAACGCCGCGGCGGCCACCACGGCGCCCCCCTTCTCCGAGCGGTTGCTGAGCGAGGGCAGGCCGCTGGCCCGGAGCGCGTCCTTGGCCTCCGCGGCGCCCGCGAAGCCCACCGGCAGGCCGATGACGAAGGATGGCTGCACATCCCGGCTGATGACCTCTTCCAGTGCTTCGGCGCCTGAGCCCACCGCCCAGATGGCCCCCGGGCCGACCTGGCCGAAGGCCAGGCGCACCGCCGCGGCGGCTCTGCTGATGGCCGCCGTCCGGGCCAGCCGCTCCGTCAGCGGCTCGTCGCTCTTGCAGGTGACCGGATAAGCCGTGATCCCGGCCGCGACCATCGCCGCGTCGGCGACCACCGCCGCGCCCGCCGCGACCTCAGCGACGGCGGCCGCCAGGGCTTCCTCGTCGCAGACAAGATCTGTTGCGTAATCGAAATCAGCGCTGGCCACGATGACATGCTCGGTGACCGTGCGGCTCAGCGGGGCAAGACGGCTCAGGTCGATGCGGGAGCGCAGGATCTCATGCGACTCATCGATCCGGCCCGCCACCGCACGCGGATCTGCGGCCCCGGTCGTCATGGGATCACTTCCTCCGGCGCCCCCGTCCCAACAGCAGAACTCCAAGCATGGCACACCGGCATCCCGGTTACTGGCTCATACGCTGCGCCGCTACACTATCCATGCGCCTCGCATGGTCGCGTTTCCATAACAAATCCGGGAACCACGCAAGGCCACGCGACCGCCGGGCCTGCCGGATTGAATTGACCGGTTTCGACCCTAGCAATACGGGCCGTGACCGATTACATCCGAGCGAGATAGCTGAATCGTTCAGCGTCTCGTCAGAGTGCATTCAGCTTGGCCGGGGAGCATATGCAGGCTGGCCCGGTGCGTTAACCTGCCGGCACGATGAACGGCACGTATCGCGAATGGAGAATCGATGGCGGCTGAAGAACGTTCCCGGGTCCTGGTGACCGGTGGGGCGGGCGCACAGTGACTCCCCTGCCGGTCGCCGGTGGGGCAGTCGACAACGCCGCCATCGAGGCGTTCGCCGCACATTACGGCGATCGCGTGGCACACCTGCCACCGGTCGCCATCGTGATCGCCGCCTTCAACGAGGAGGGCGTGCTCGGCTCGGTCATCGACGCTCTTCCGGCGTCCCTCTGCGGGCTCGCCACCTCGATCATCGTGGTGTCCGACGGTGCCAAGGACGGGACAGTGGCCGAGGGCCGCGCCCATGGTGCGCTGGTCTGCGACGTTCCGGTGAACCGCGGCCAGGGCGCCGCCCTCAGGCTGGGCTACCGCCTCGCCCGGGAGGGCTCGGCCCGGTACATCGTGACGACCGACGCCGACGGCCAGTACAACCCGGCCGAGATGGAGCGGGTCCTGGCGCCCGTGATCGCGGGCGAAGCCGACTTCGTCACCGGATCGCGCAAGCTTGGCAGCCAGGAAACCAAAGACCCGGTGCGCCGACTGGGTACCTGGGTCTTCGCGGTGACCACCAGCCTGCTGACCGGGCAGCACATCACCGATACCTCGTTCGGGCTCCGTGCGATGCGTGCGGACGTCACCGGCGCTGTCCGCCTCGAGCAGCCTCAGTACCAGTCAGCCGAACTGCTGATCGCCGTACTGGCCCGGGGTTTCCGGGTCGAAGAAGTGCCTGCCACGATTCACAAGCGGCAGGTGGGCGAAAGTAAGAAGGGGCACAACGCGCTCTACGGCCTCCACTTCGCCGGCGTGATCGCGCGCACCTGGTGGCGGGAACGTCACCGCCGGGCGGCCCGCCCGGCGGCCCGCCCGGCCACCTCGTCGTCGCCGGCCGCCGCCGAGCGGGCCGTCGGCGGTTCAGCCGGGAACCCGGCCCGGACGGCCGAGCCATTGGCCCGCGCAGTCAACGGGCGCGGATCTGCCCCGGCCGGCGCGGACGGGCCCGCAGCCTCTGGCGGCACGCCAAGCTCCGCTGGGGACGATCCGCGGTCCGCGAAGAGGACGTAGTGGAAGATCACGAATCTCGCGAGGAACGTCACGCAGTTCGCCGCGAAGTAGCCCGCGTCCACGAAGAGCACCCGCGCGACATGCGACATCCCCATCCGCAGGGCCTCATGGTTCGCGTACTTGGCCGCCAGGGTCAGCACGACCGCGGCGCCGACCGATACAGCCCAGAAGGGCAGGGTCTCCCTGACCAGGCTCGGCTTGCCCTTCCGCTCCCACGCCCAGCGGCTCAGGATGTAGCTGACCGCCGCCCCGGTGAACCATGCGGCGATCGCCGAGATGCCGGCGGTCGCGTGCCCGGGTCCGAGCAGGAGGGTCAGCATGACCTGGCTCGCCCCGAAAGACGCGACCGCCACGGGCACGAACCTACTGAACCGCTTGCCCAGCGAGGTGCGGAGCCGGCGCCGCAAAGACGCGGCAAGCCGGGGAGCTACGAGTGTCATGGGATTCCTAGTTACTCGGAAGACCGAAGGGTCGTCCCGTCAGGTATACAGTACGGGAACCGAACGATGCTGGAACTAAGCGACCTCCGCACTGCGGCGAGGCCGCGCTGGCGCAGACGCCGGTGGCGGACAGGGGACGCAGACCACCGCGTACGGGAACCCCCTACCGAGCGTGGCCCGGGAAGTTCGGGCAACCACGCTACTGCGGGGACAATCCAAGCGGCAGACCGACAAGGCAGGAGCAAGATCATGAGGATCTTGGTGTTGGGCGGGGACGGCTATCTCGGGTGGCCGACCGCGCTGCACCTCTCGGCGTGCGGCCACGACGTCGCGGTGGCGGACAATTTCGCCCGTCGAGGGTATGACCACGAGCTCGGCGTTGACAGCCTGGTTCCCATCGAGACCCTGCAGACCCGCGTTGCGGTGTGGCGGGAGCACACAGGCAATGACATCAAGTCCTACATCGGCGACCTGGTGGACGCGTCGTTTACCTACCACATAGTGGAGGACTTCCGGCCCGACGCGGTGGTTCACTTCGCCGAGCAGCGCGCCGCGCCGTACTCCATGGTTGACCGGAAGCACGCGGTCTACACCCAGACCAACAACGTGGTCGGCAACCTCAACGTGCTGTACGCGATCGCCGAGACCAACCCGGAGATCCACCTGGTCAAGCTGGGCACCATGGGTGAGTACGGCACGCCCAACATCGACATCGAGGAAGGCTGGCTGGATGTCGAGCACAAGGGACGCAAGGACCGGGTCCTGTTCCCGAAGCGCCCGGGCTCCTTCTACCACCTGTCCAAGGTGCACGACAGCCACAACATCGAGTTCGCCTGCCGGATCTGGAACCTGCGTGCCACCGACCTGAACCAGGGCGTTGTCTACGGCCAGCAGACCCCGGAGACGGCCAAGGACGAGCGGCTGGCCACCAGGTTCGACTATGACGCGGTGTTCGGCACCGTGCTGAACAGGTTCGTTATCCAGTCCGTGCTGGGCCAGCCACTGACCGTGTACGGCAACGGCAGCCAGACCCGCGGCATCATCGACATCCGGGACACCGTCCGCTGTATCCAGATCGCCTGCGAGAATCCGGCCGACCGGGGCGAGTTCCGGGTCTTCAACCAGATGACCGAGTCCATGTCGATCACCCAGATCGCCGAGACCATCGCCCGGTGCAGCCCGGATGCGGTCGAGATCGAGCACCTGGACAACCCACGCGTCGAGCTTTACGACCACTACTACAACGTGAACCACACCCGGCTCGTCGAGCTCGGCCTCGAGCCGCACCTGCTGTCGGACACGCTGATCGACTCGCTGCTCGGCATCACCAAGCGATACGCGCACCGGGTCCGGCTTGAGGCTCTGCGCCCCACGATCCAGTGGCGTAAGCCCGCCAGTGAGGCCACCAAGTAGAAGCCGGCCGAAGTACGCGGGCCTGCGGCCGATCGGCCGCAGGCCCGCGTACTTAGCCACCAGGCCCGCGTACTTAGCCACCAGGCCCGCGTAC
>DAIRVB010000073.1:6644-12117 GCA_036803065.1 Streptosporangiaceae bacterium | reverse complement strand
GAACGAGACCGGCTCGGTCGGCGGCGGTGCTGCTGCTGCTGCTGCTGGCGGCGGCGGCGGGGGCCGCGCGATCTGGGGCGGTCCAGCGAGCGTGATCAGGCTGTTCAAGAGTGAGTTCGGCGGCCAGATCAGCTGGCTGCTGCCGACCGCGCTGATCGCGCTGGCGGCGTTGCTGTGGATCAGCTGGCGGAGCGCGCGGACCGACCACGTCAGGGCGGCCGCGATGCTGTGGGGCGGCTGGCTGCTGGTCACCGGCGGGGTATTCAGCTACATGAGCGGCATCATCCACCCCTACTACATGATCGCGCTGGCACCCGCGATCGGCGCGCTGACCGGCATCGGAGCCGTCATGCTGTGGCGGGCACGGGGCAGCGTCCTGGCCCGGGCCACCCTGTCCGCCGGGCTGGTCGTGACGGCGATCTGGGCCTACCTGCTCCTCGACCGATCATCAGCATGGCTGCCCTGGCTTCGCCCGGCGATACTGCTCTTCGGGTTCGCCGCGGCAGCCGCCGTGCTGGTCGGCCCCGGGCTGGCCGTCCGGGCGGGCACCTCGCGTGGCCGGACCGCGCTGCTGGCGCTGCCCATCCCGCTCGCCCTGGTCGCGGCGCTGGCCGGGCCGCTCGCCTACAGCGTCGATACGGCCGCGACCGCGCAAAGCGGCGCGATCCCGTCGGCCGGGCCGGCCGTGGCCTCCTCCGGCGGGCCGGGTGGCTTCGGCGGGGGCGGTGGCGGCTTCGGCCGGGGCGGTGCCCCGGGCGGAACAGGCACCGGGACCCGGCTGCCCGCGGGCGGCCAGGCCGGCACAGCGCGCGGTGCCGCGGGTGCCGGCGGGGCGCCCGCGGGCACAGGTGCCCACGGCTTCCCCGGCGGAACTGGGGGCGGCGCCCAGGGCCTCCCCGGCGGATCCCGCGGCGGCGGCGCAGGCGGCCTGGGCGGGAACACCCAGGTCTCCAGCGCGATCACCACGCTGCTGAACGGCGGCGCGGCTTACTACCGCTGGGCGGCGGCCACGGTCGGCGCCGAGAGCGCGGCACCGTTCCAGCTGGCCAGCGGCGAGCCGGTGATGGCGATCGGCGGGTTCAACGGTACCGACGCCACGCCTACGCTCGCCGCGTTCAAAGCGCTGGTGGCCGCGCATGAGATCCACTACTTCATCGGCACGAACCGGGGCAGCTTCGGCGGCGGCTCAGGCACCTCCGCGCAGATCAGCTCGTGGGTGGCCGCGCACTTCACGCACAAGACCGTAGGCGGCGTGACCATCTACGACCTGACCCAGGCCGCGAGCTGAGTTGACCCAAGCCGGAAGCTGAGCGGGCGCACCTCACCCGCTGGCGGCGCCTCGGTAGGCACCGGGAGTGATCCCGTAGCAGCGGCGGAACCAGCGGGTGAGGTGCGCCTGGTCGGCAAATCCCACGGTGGCGGCCGCGTCCGCTGGTGCCACCCCGCCGGCCAGGAGCCGGCGGGCGGCCCGCAACCGCAGCTGCCGCTGGTAGGCACTGGGCGCGAGCCCGTAGCTGGCCTGAAAAGCACGATAAGCGGCATAACGGCTCCGGCCAGCCACGGCCGCGAGTTCCGCGCCGGTCACCTGGCTGGCGTACTCGTCGTGCAGGAACGCACGGATCCGGCGTGCGGCGTCCGCCGCGCCCGTGCTTGATGACGCAGCGGTGGCCAGCGGGGCCGCCGGGGCGGGCGGCCGTGTCGCGCCGCGGCGGACCAGCAGGGCAGCCGCCGCCATGAGCCGCTCACTGCGCTCAAGCGGGCTCGCGGCGCCGGTCAGCGCGGCATGCAGGCCCTGCACCGCCCTGGCCACGGCGGCGTCGTCGAGCACGGGCGAAGCGAACAGCGGGCGCGCGGGCGGCCGGCCGGTGATGTCCGCGAGCAGGTCGGTGAGGAACTCCGGGCCGACGTGGATCATCCGGTAGGTAAAGCCCGGCCCGGTCGCGGCGTGGCCATCGTGCGGGTCTTCCGGGTTGAAGGCCATGACCATGCCGGCCGTGCTGACGTGCCCGGCCCGGCGGCAGGTGAAGCCCTGGGCGCCGGACTCGGTCACCCCGAAGGAGTAGCAGTCGTGGCTGTGCCGGTGGTACACGTGCCCCCGGAAATGGGCGTGCATGGCCTCCAGCGGCTCATCAGGCGACCGCCAGTAACTGGCCCAGTCCGCAGCCGGACCTGCGTCATGGCTCACCAGTCCAGTATGCGACGCACCAGCGTTCAAGACCGGCCGGGCGGACGTGACCAGGGTGAGGCTATGCGTTTCGATACCAAGATCGCGATAGCTGTCCGGGCCGATCTGGCCACCTGGCAGAAGCTCAACGTCACAGCCTTTCTCGCCAGTGGCGTGGCCTCAGGGGTCGAAGGGGTGGCCGGCAAGCCCTACGAGGACGGCTCGGGCAACCGGTACCTGGAGATGTTCCGCCAGCCGGTGCTGGTCTACACGGGTCCGGGCGAACTGCTGGCTACCGTCCGCGAGCGTGCGGTGGGACGCGGCCTGGCCACCGCCATCTATACCGAGGAAATGTTCGCCACCGGCCACGACGACGACAACCGCGCGGTAGTCCGGGCGGTCGAGGCCGATCAGCTGAACCTGGCCGGAATCGCCGTGCATGGCCCGCGCAACGTCGTTGACAAGGTCTGCAAGGGGCTCGCCTTGCACGAGTGAGTTGACGGCACGCCGACTCATACCTAGCATTGCTAGGTATGAAGGCAGAGAAGCTCAAGGGGCATCTCGACCTGCTCCTGCTGTCGGTGCTGGCCCGCGGTCCCGGCCACGGCTACGAGGTCATCACCCGACTGCGGGACAGCAGCGAGGGCGCGTTCGAGCTGCCCGAGGGGACTGTTTATCCGGCCCTGCACCGGCTGGACGAAGCCGGCCTGCTGGCCAGTACCTGGGCGGTGGTGAACGGCCGGCGCCGGCGTGTCTACCAGGTGACCACGGCAGGCCAGGAGGCCCTGGCCCAGCAGGCCGACCAGTGGCGGACCTTCAGCGGCTCCATGTCCCGGGTGATCGGCGGTGCCGCCGGGCTGGTAGCGAGGCCAGCGGCGGCACTGGCCGGGGATCCCGCGTGAGCGGCCGCGGCGAGGTGGACGTCAGCCCCGGCAGCGGCCCGGACGACCCGATCGAGGAGTACCTGGACCGCCTGCTCGTCACGCTCAACGGCAGCCCACGGCAGGTGCGGCACACCATGGCCGAGGTGGAGGCGCATTTGCGTGACGCCGTGGCCGAAGAGATCGCCTCCGGGCGGCCTGAGGCGCAGGCCGAGGCGGCGGCGGTGCAGCGCATCGGGCCCGTGCACGAGGTAACCGGTGTGACGCCGGCATTCGCCCGGCCGACCGCGGCACTGGGCCGCCGGGTGGCGCTCGCGGGAGGGCTGGTGGGCGGGATAGGGCTGGTCACCGTCGGCATCAGCGGCCTGATCGCATGGCTGCTCGTGGCCGTCAAGGGGGACCGGTTCCTCGCCGCGCCCTGGGGGCCGGGAAGCTACACGGCGGCCGACTGCGCGCGCTGGATGGCCGCAGATCCCGGTCACGGTTGCATCGCCGCCATGCTCAACGATCACGTAGGTGACATCCTCTCCCGAGGCGCGGCGGCCGGGGTGCTCGGCGTGCTCGTGCTGGCCGGCTACCTGGTGCTGCGCAGGCGCTGGCGGGACCGCGGCACGATGACCGCGCTGCCGGCCGGCAGCGCGGAGGCACTCGGCGCGTTCCTCGCGCTGCTCGCCACCCTGGGCGCGGCCGCCACGGCCGTGGACCTCGAATCGGCGCAGCGCGGCGCCGGCGCCGGGCAGCCCTTCAGCCTCGCCGCCGCGGCCTTTCTGGCCACGGTGTTCTTCACCCTGCGCCTGCTGCGCGCCGCGCGGCGAGCGCCCAGCTGAGCGGAGTCGGCGAAGGCGGGACAGATGGGCTCTGACCTGGGCCTTTGCGCTATTAATGGTGATAGTGTGCCATTCCGCGCAGCCATTCCCGGAACTCATAGGGTCCGCAGAAGTTCTCCCAAGCGCCCTGAGAAACGCCCGCGGCATGCTTCTTCTATCGGCAGAAACCGCTGCCGGCGGATTCACCGGAGGAAACATGACTTCGCTCGTCTGGCTCACCATCCCGCTAGCAGTCCTGGTCATCCTCGCCATCGTCGGCATCCCGCTCTGGATGACCTTCAGGCGCCCAGAGCGGCACCCCGAATATGGCGAGGCGCTCGCTCACTTCCGCACCAAGACAGCCCGCGCCAAGGGCGAGGCCGTGACGCTCGGCGAGCATGTGCTGGCAGGCCCGGAGCGCCGCCGCACGCGCCCAGGTACGCTCCGCCCGAGTGTGCCGGGCCGTAGGCACTCCGGCGCGCCGGCTGCCGCCCGGACCCACGCTCAGGGTGCGGACCAGCGCACCCGTGCATCAGCCTGACGTCGATCCGTTCCCAGGGCTGCTGGGCGGGAGCCCCGCCAGTTCGAGGAGATCGTCGAGAATAGAGCCGAACAACTGCGCGGCGAGGGTCACGTGACCCTCGCCGCGCAGCATGTGGGCACGCGCACCGGGCATCCGCCGGGCCAGCCACTCCCCATGCGCGGCAGGCACCATCCGGTCCTGGTCGCCCTGCCAGACCGCCACCGGCACCGCGAAGCCCGCGCTCACCGGGAATCCCCAGTCACTCACGAAGGCAATGTCGTCATCGCGCCAGCCGGCCACCCCGCCGCTCAGCGCGGCCCGGAATGACGCCGCGACGTAGTCGGCGAACTCGCCGGTGATCGCGGCCTTGTCCGCGCCGTCGACCAGGCCGCCTAGCTCAGCTGCCACTTCCTCGCCGCTGATCTGCGCCAGACCCGCCGCGGCTACCTCGAGGTACGCGGTGAGCGCCGGCTCCCCGGCCACTGCCGCGCCGAACTCCTCGATGTTCTCCGGGCCCATCCCGGCCAGCCAGTCCAGCCCCTCGGCCAGGTAGGGAGCCACCCCCGCCATGGAGGCCGCGGCCAGGCACCGGCCCGGCAGCCGGGCCGCGCAGGCGAGCGCGTGCGGGCCGCCCCCGGACCAGCCGATGGTCACGAAGCTGTCGGCACCGAGCCCGTCAAGGACGGCGGCCACGTCCTCGGCAGCGTCCACCACCCGCCGTCCGGGGCACGGTGTCGAGCCACCGTAGCCGGGCCGACCGTACATCACGGTACGCAACCCCCGCGATGATGCCTCACTCGTCATCGATGCGAAGCCCAGGAGTCCGCCTGGTGTTCCGTTGTGGAAAATAAGCGGGAGGCCATCCTCGGGCCCGATGGTCAGCACATCGAGCAGCCGGCCGTCCTCCCGGCGCACCGTGCGCCGCTGATCAGTCATGATCAGAGCGTAGCCACAGTTCAGCGGGACCCGGGCGGCACCTGGCTGAGCTCGGCGGTGAGGGCGGGCCAGGCGACCGGGTCATGGCCGGGGATGAGGCGGTAGCCGCGCTCGGCGGCGATCCGCTTGAGCTTGCGGATCTGCTCCTCGCTCACCTCGGGCC
>DAIRVB010000073.1:3089-6634 GCA_036803065.1 Streptosporangiaceae bacterium | reverse complement strand
CCCCGATCCTGCCCCCCACCGCCACCTCGCGCTCGATGTTCTCGGTCAGGTCGGCCGCGTCGAAGGCGAACACGAAACCTCCGCCGCCGACCGAGCCGTCCAGGCTGACCACGAAACTCTGATGGCCAGGCGTGTGCCCGGCCGTGAGGACCGCGGTGACCCCCGGCGCGATCTCCGCGTCACCCTCGGCCGCGCGCCAGTCGATCCGCGGGTCGTCGAAATCCACCCGGAAGATGCCGTTGTCCTCCGGGCCGGGCGGGCTGGAGAACCCATAGTCCAGTTCGGCCCGCTGGATGTGCACCGGCACCCGCCCGGCGAAGTGCTTCAGCCCGCCCGCGTGGTCGTTGTGCAGGTGGCTGACGGCCACGGCGTAGATGTCCGCGATGTCCACGCCGACCCGGGCCAGGGCCTCGTCCAGCGGCTCGCCGGGGCCCGGCAGCACCGGCTGGATCGCCGGGTCACCGTGGAACCGGCGGCGCAGCGCCGGGTCGGTGATGAGCGCCGCGTTGAATCCGGTATCAAGCAGCAGCCAGCCGCCGTCGCACTCCAGGAGCACCCCGGGCACCGGCTCCCGCAACTGCTCCTGATCGGACGCGCCCTCCACCGACACCGACTTGGGCAGGTCCTCCCAGCCCAGCGTGAGCGGCACGATCCTGCGTACCCCGGCGCCCCTGGATAGCCCAGAGCCCATGCGTGCCTCCCTTCCGGCCCCCTAACCTACGGACAGCGCGAACAGGTTGAGGGAGTTGGGTAGGTGACGACGTGAGCCGCGGCGACGCCCTTGAGCCATGGCTGGGCCACCATGAAGTCGTTCTGGTTCACCAGGTTGTCCCAGCAGCCGGTGGCCACGGACAGGACGCCGATCTTCGAGAAGATCGGCGGGCTCCCTGTTGCCAGGCCCGGCCCGAGGAGGTTGGTGATCGCCGGGGACGAGCAGTGCAGGTAGTTCAGGCCGCCGTTCGGGTCGAAGCTGATGTGGGCCCACATGTAGGGCGGAGCAGCGTCCGGCCAGCCACCGTCGAGCACCACGTCGGGCGCGCCCTTGGCCGTCGGTGCCGGCGGTGCCCAGCCGTAGATCTGCGCGGTCGGGTACGACTGCACGGTGACGTTGAGCCCCAGCGGCGTGAGCTCAGCAGACAGCAGGTTCGCCACGAGCTGGTTGTCCGGTGACGACGAGTCGTAGCCGACCGTGAACGTCCGCTGGCCGGACGGCAGCGTCTTGACCAGGGCGGCCAGCGCGGCCGGCCGGTACGGGATGTCCTGCGCCGCGAAACCAGGCTTCATCATGTGCGCCGGGTAGGCCTGGCCGGCGATCGTCGCCCGGCCAGTGAACACCTCCGTGTAGATGCTCTTGACGTTGACCGCTTCGAGCAGGGCCGTCCGGTGCGCCGCGGTGGTCAGGAAGCCGACGGCCGGGTTGACGTAGAGGTAGTCCGAGTTGAGCGTCGGCAGCGAGTAGCTGCGCACCGAGGACTGCTTCAGGTAGGCGCGGACCGCCGACTCGGGGAGGTCGTGCATGACGGCGGCCAGCGCGCCCTTGTCGAACTCGAGCTGCTGAGTCGCCGAGGAGGAGATCACCGGCAGATTCACGGTGGTGAAGTACGGCTTCGGCCCCCAGTACCCGCTGAAGGCCTTCAGCTCGTACATGGAGCCGATCTTGGCCTGTGTCAGCTCGTAGGGACCGCTGCCCAGGTCGTGCGTGCGCAGGTAGGTCTCGTCGTGGTCGGTGCCCGCATGGGCGGCCAGGCCGGCCGGGCTCATCATCCGCGGCCCGTAGGCGGAGGCGAGATAGGCGGGGAAGTTGGGATTGGGGTTCTTCAGCGTGATCGTCACCTGGTACGCACCCTGGGTGGCCACCGAGGCGACCTCCGCGGGCATGTAGGACGGACCCTGGCCGACCGCGACGTCACGCGCGAAGGACGGTTCCACCGCAGCGGACGTGAACGGCGTCCCGTCGTGGAACGCTGCGCCGTGGCGCAGCGCGAGGGTGAAAACCGTGTTGTTCGCGGACGCCTTCCAGCTGGTCGCCAGGTCAGGGATGATCGTCGGCGTCGCCGTGCCCCCCTGGTACTGAAGCAGCCCCTGGTAGATGTTGTCCTGCAGGACGATGCCCTGGCCTGCGTAGTAGATGGCCGGGTCGGTGGCGCCGTTGCCAGGGTCTTCCAGGAAGCTGAGGTTGAGCGTGTGGCTCGTCGGCGGCTTGACCGCCTGGCTGCTGCTGGCGGACGAGCCGCACGCGGCGAGGCCGAGCGCGGCCACCGCGGCCGTGACCACAGCCGTGACCACAGGGGGACAGGTGCGCTTTCGGATCATCGGGTTGCTCCAGTTGCGGTGAGGGTGCGCTGCGCGGCCAGGACCGCGAACGCGTCGGTGATTTCCTGTGTGCTGCGGCGCGCCCCCGCCTGCAGGTACTCCATGGCGTCGAGCGAGGCCAGGTGCCGCGCCTCGGACGACCCGCCGACGCAGTCCTCGACCACCCGGACGTAGTAGTCCCGCTGGTGGGCGTCGGCGAAGGTGTAGTGCACGCATACGTCGGTGAGACCGCCGATAAGCACGAGCGTGCTGACGGAGAGGCCGCGCAGCAGCAACTCGAACTCGGTCCCGATGAATCCCGAATAACGCCGCTTGACGATGTGGTACTCGTCGTCGGCGGGCTGCAGGGTGGGCCAAAGCTCCGTGCCGGGGTCGCCTTCCAGGCAGTGCACGTCCTCGGTTCCGTCCAGCTCGCGCCCGAAATCGACGCCGCTGCGGCGGTGCGCCTCCTGGAAGAAGATCACCGGCACCCGCGCCGCCCGGGCCGCCGCGACAATGAGCTCGGCGCGGGCGATGCGCTCCAGCGCCCCCGGCATATGCGGGATGCCGGACTCCTGGCCTGGCGACGCGGACCCGCGCTGGATGTCGACCACGATCAGCGCCGGGTCGCCGACGAACAGGGGTTGCAGTGGCATGGTTTCCTCGCTATCCGCCCATGTCAGGCATCGATCCTCGGATCCGCGACGGCCTGCAGGATGTCCACGATGGCGTTGACGGCGACGTAGACGACCCCGAGCAGGAGGGTGACCCCGGCTATCGCGGGGAAATCCCCCGCCGGGATGCTCTGCGCCATGTACTGGCCGATACCGGGCCAGGCGAATACCTGCTCCACCACCAGCACCCCGGAGAACATCAGGCCCACTTGCAGGCCGGTCATGGACAGCGCGGCACCGAGGCAGTTGCGGAGCACGTGACCCACCACGATGTGCCGTTCGGACAGGCCCTTGGCCCTCGCCGTCCGCACGTAGTCGCTGCGCATCCCGCTGATGAGGCTCGAGCGCAGCACCCTGCCGATCGACACGGCGGGCACCGCCGCGACGGCCAGGGCCGGCATCAGCAGGTGGCGCAGCGCGTCCAGGGTCACCACCGGGCGCCCGGCGATCAGCCCGTCGATGGTCAGGAAGCCGGTCGGCCCGGTGGGCGCGTCGGCGTAACTCGTCCGCCCGGTCGCGGGCAGCCAGCCCAGCCGCTGGTAGAAGATAAGGATCCCGGCAATGGCCAGCAGGAAGGCC
>DAIRVB010000073.1:0-2989 GCA_036803065.1 Streptosporangiaceae bacterium | reverse complement strand
GGCCAGGATCAGCGCGAACAGCAGCGCGTAGGTGCTGAGTTCCGCGGTCGCGGGGACGAAGGACGCGAGGTCGGTGCTGACCGGCCTGCGCGTGCGGTAGGACATCCCGAGGTTGCCCCTGGGCAGGCCGGCCAGGTAGCTGAAGTACTGCTCCACCACCGGCCGGTCCAGGCCCAGGCGGCGGCGTTCCGCGAGGATCTCCTGGCCGGAGGCCTGCGCGCCCAGCATCGCGTGCACCGGGTCGACCGGGGACACCTTCTGCAGGGTGAACATCACGGCGGTCAGGAACACGATGATGACGACAGCCGCGGCGAGTCGCTTGATGATGAGCGTGATCATCCGCTGCTCCTTCGCTACCGGTCGCTGAGCAGGTTGCGCAGCCCGTCACCGGCGAGGTTGCCGGCCAGGGCGAGCAGCATCACGGCGATCCCCGGCATGACCGGGATCCACCACTGCTGCAGCAGGTAGGGGAGGTTCCTGGCGGTGTCCGCGCCCAGTTCCGGTGCGGGCTGCGGCTGGCCGAGCCCGAGGAACGACAGCGCGGCCAGGGTGAGCACCAGGTTGCCCACGTCGAGGCTCGCGGTGACGATCGCCGCGGGGATGGCGCCCGGCAGCAGGTGCCGGAACGCGAGCCGCAGCGGGCCGGCCCCCGCCAGCCTCGCCGCCTCCACGTGCGGCCGGGCCGCCAGGGACCGGATTTCCCCCCCGGACGATCCGTGCGTAGAACGGCCACCACACGATGGCCACCGCGATCAGCGTGTGCACGAACCCGGGTCCGAGCGCCGCCACCACCGCGATGGCCAGCACCGGCGCCGGCAGCGCCAGGAAGCCGTCGGTGATCCGCATCAGGATGGTGTCCAGCAGCCCGCCGCGGGTGCCCGCGGCGAGGCCGATCAGCCCCCCGATGACCAGGCCCGACGCGATCACCGCCAGGGCGGCGAACCAGCTGGACCGCCAGCCGATCAGCACCCGGGACAGGATGTCGCGGCCGATGCTGTCGGTGCCGAGCAGGAAGCCCGACGAGCCCGGTGGCAGCTGGGGCAGGCCCACCGGCTGGATCGGGTTGTGCGGGGCCAGCACCGGCGCCAGCAGCGCGATGGCGGTGACCGGGACGAGCAGCCCGGCCGCGGCCCAGTCGAGCGGGCTGCTGCCCGCGGGCAGCAGGCTGTAAGGGTGAGCCGCGGACCGCAGGACGGCCGCCGCCGGGCCGACCTCGGCCAGCCGGCCCGCGTACATGACCGCTACCCTGTCGGCCACCTGCGCCGCCACGCCCAGGTCATGGGTGATCATCAGCACGCTGCAGCCAATCTCGTCCCGCAGCGACCGGAGCAGGCCGAGTACCTGTGCCTGCACGATGACGTCCAGCGCGGTGGTCGGCTCGTCGGCGATGACCAGCGCCGGGTTGCCCGCCACCGCCATCGCGATCATCACGCGCTGCCGCAGGCCGCCGGAGAGCTCGTGCGGGTAGCTGGCGAGCCGGCGCCCGGCGTCAGGGATGCCGACCGCCCGCATGAGCCGGACCGCCTCGCCGGTCGAGCCAGCGGCCTCCGCGACCTGGCGGCCGACGCGCATCGTGGGGTTGAGCGACGTCATCGGGTCCTGGAACACGGCGCCCAGGTGCTCACGCCGCACCTTGCGGCGCACGTCCGCGGGCCCGTTCAGCATGTCCTGGCCGCACACCGCGACCCGGCCGGATACCACCGGGCGGGACTCGGCCGGGATCAGGCCGAGCAGCGACAGGCCGAAGACGCTCTTACCGGATCCCGACTCGCCGACCAGGCCGAGGATCTCGCCCGCGCGGATCTGCAGGCTGACGCCGCGCAGCGCGTAGATGTCCCGGCCGCCGCGGCGGAACGTGAGCCGCAACTCCTCGACTTCCGCGACCGGGCCCGGGCCGACGGCGTCCGGTCCAGTCGCGGCCGGCCCGGCGGGCCGGCCCGGCTCCGCGGCAGCCGCGCGACCCGGCGCCGCTCCAGCGGAAGACGGCGCAGCCGAAGGGGGGACTGACGGCTTGGTCACGGCGCGCCCTCCCGTGCCGCCCTGGCCGGCAGGTGCCCGGCCCTGACCAGGCAGCCAAGCGTGTCGCAGATGACCCGGGTGGCGATGAGCGCGGTGATCTCCGCGTTGTCGTAGGGCGGCGAGCACTCCACGACCTCCAGGCCGGCCAGCGGGCGCTCGGCGATCAACTGGATGAACTTCAGGACCTCGCGGGGCAGGAAGCCGCCAGGCTCCGGCCACCCCGTGCCGGGCACGAACGCCGCGTCGAGGCAGTCGACATCGAAACTCAGCCAGACGGCCTCGGCGCCCTTCCAGGCCACCTCCAGGGCGCGCTCCGCCGCGGCCTCGATGCCCATCTCGACGCAGTCGGTGACTGTCATGATCGTGGTGCGGCGCTCCCGGCCGACCTTGACCCCGGGGCGGGGTGCCTGCCAGCCGCCGATGCCGATCTGCACCAGGTTCTCCGCGGGCACGTTCGGCAGGTTGGTGGCGTGGAACCAGGGCGTGGTGTGCATCCGCTCGTCGAGGTCGGTCTCCTGGGTGTCCACGTGCCGGTCGAAGTGGATGATCCCGAGCTTGCCGTCGAGGTGCTCGGCGACGGCCCGGGTCGTCGGATAGCCGATCGAGTGGTCCCCCCCGAGGACCACGGGGAACGCCCCGGAGCTGTAAACGTGCCCGACCGCTTTGCTGATCTGGTCGAACGTCTTCTCGATGTTCGCCGGGATGGTGAACACGTCGCCGAGATCGCAGATGGTGATCGATTCACGCAGATCCACCCCGAGCTCGACGGGTCCGCAAGCGCACCCGCCTCGCCTCTCGGTCCAGGCCCGTCGCACCAGCCCTCCTGCCGGAGGCACTGGAGCGACAGCGGAACCCTAGGCGCGCCTCACCATTAGTGAGTCACGTGATATAAAACGCCGCCCAGATTACACGCTAATCATTCCGTTGTGTCAGGCGCGTTAATTCGCGCCGTTGTCTTCCCGCGCGCTTG
>DAIRVB010000072.1:6030-12170 GCA_036803065.1 Streptosporangiaceae bacterium | reverse complement strand
GCGCGAGTTCGGTACTCGTCTGCGGGAGCTTCGCAACGGGCTGGGCCTGACGGTCGACGATGTTGGGGAGAAACTTCTCTGCTCCGCGACGAAGATTAGCCGGATGGAGACTGGGGCCCGGCGTCCGAGCCTGCGCGACGTCCGAGATTTGTGCGGAATCTACGGCGTCGATGAGCGGGCCTCGGCCGAGCTGATGGATCTCGCCAGGAAAACACGGGAACAGGGCTGGTGGAGCCAGTACGACGACCTCAAGCTCGACCCGTATATCGGGCTAGAGCAAGAAGCTACGTCGATTACCTGCTTCACGATGTACTACGTGCCGGCACTGCTGCAGACCGAGGACTACGCTCGGGCGATCATTAAGAGCATAGCGCCGAAGATTGAACCGAAAATACATCAACAGCGAGTCGAGGTCCGGCTCCGCCGCCAGCAGCTGCTCGCGCAGGACAAGCCACCGCGCTATCGCGTTCTGCTGGATGAAGCGGTGCTGCGCCGCCGGGTTGGCGGCTCCGCAGTAATGGCGGCGCAGCTTGACAGGGTTCTGGAGCTGGAGCAGGACGGCAAAGCAACGGTGCAGGTCATTCCGTTTGACGTTGGCGCGCACGCCGCCCAGGACAGCAACTTCGTGCTCTTGGAGTTTGACGAGCTTATGCCGCCGGTCGTCTTCGTCGAAGTTCTGACGAACAACTTGTTGCAGGAGCGCAAGGCCGACCTGGATCGTTACCGCGAGGCTATCGAGTACCTGCGTGATTCCGCCTTGAGCCCAAGGGACTCGGTGCTGCGCATCAGCGAGATGCGAGGTACTTACGTCGGAGTCGCAGATGCGCCGCAGGCGCATACCTAGAGACTGTGCGGCCGGCCTGATGTGTTCATTATGCGCACTAGGTGCGTGTCCGTGGCCGGGGAACCTTGCCATTGGCATGTGCGAGCTTTCGAAAGGCTCGAGGCCTGTGTCATCCGGCCCCGCCCGCCGCTCGGCAATCTCCCATGCCGGGCGACGCTGGGCCGGCGCCAGGCACTACCATCGGTCTGCATGTGCCAACGGCACTGGTGGACTGCACAGGCGAACTGCACGGGCAGAACGGTCGGCGACACAGGGCAATGCCCTGGCATTGTGTTCGATACTCCCCTCGAGTCAGGAGTCAGAGGCTTGATATGGATCATAGCTGGGATGTTCTTGCTGCTCAGCCCATATGTGATGACAGTTCAGCAACATACCCATCGCAGAGGCGACGGGTGCGGTCATCTCGTGTACCATGACGCCCACATGTCGTGGTGGCATCTGCCAACGGCGATAGTCCTAGCTATCACCGGCAGGGGCGGTCCTCGGCCTGTGCACGTGGGGGCTCCGGCGCGACGTCGGGCCGAGCAGTCCCAGAGAGGTACCAATGGCCGAGAATAATCCGGCGGGGCGCGGGGGCGAGTTTGGTCCGACTGTACGCGGGCGAGAGGTCGGTGCGAGGCTGCGTCAACTTCGTACCGGACTTGACCTCACCGTCGAGGCCGTCGCGGGCAAGCTGCTGTGCTCCGCCACGAAGATAAGCCGGATCGAGACAGGCGCACGTCGTGCCAGCCTGCGCGACGTGCGGGACCTGTGCGGGATATACGGGGTCAGCAAGCAGGAGACCGATGACCTCATGCGCCTTGCCAGCCAGGCGCGCGAGTCGAGTTGGTGGACGCACTATGAAGATCTCAGGCTCTCTCCTTATATTGGCCTGGAGCATGACGCCGTTGCCATCACAGTTTTCGCCATGTACTGGGTGCCTGCCCTGCTGCAGACCGAGGACTACGCGCGGGCAATGATCACGGGCATCGCGCGGAAAATCGAGCCATCGGTCCTCAAACAGCGAATCGAAGCGCGGCTCAGGCGCCAGGACCTGCTGAATCGGGACAAGCCGCCTCGTTATCGGGCGCTGCTCGACGAGGCTGTCTTGCACCGGAAGGTCGGCGGCTCGCCCGTCATGGCCGAGCAGCTGGACAAAATTCTGCGGCTCGCCCAGGACGAGAAAGTAACGGTTCAGGTCATCCCGTTCGAAGCCGGTGCCCATGCCAGCGCTGACAGTAATTTCGAGTTTCTCGAGTTCCGCGACCCTGCGCTTCGGGACGTCGTATTCGTCGAGGGGTTGTACAGCAATCAGTATCAAGAAAAGGAACCTGAGCTCGAACGCTACCGCGAGGCGATCGAGTATCTCCGCGATGAGTCTATGAGCCCCAAGGATTCCCTGACCCTGATCGCCGACATCAGGAATACGTACGCCACCTGACAGGTGGATCTAGTCGGCATTTATGTCATTCTCAAAGAGAGGAGGAATATAGTCAATGGCATTGTCAGATTCGCCAGACGGAGGGAATCGTTCCTGGCGGGCCGCACGGCACTGCGACGGCGGAGCGTGCGTTCAAGTGGCGCCCGCAGGTGAAATGATCGTGCTGGGGGATTCCAAAAATCCAAGCGGCCCCATTCTTTCGTACACCAGAGCCGAGTGGGAGACGTTCGTGGCAGGTATTAAGCGGGGGGAATTCGACGATATCCGCTGAGGGGATCTGTCGATCTTAGCGGCGAGGGACCGGCCACCATGGTGATGGTGCCGGTCCCTTGTCTATTCATTGGAAGACCACTGGCGTCTCCTGAGTAACACGGGCAACGTGAGACCCGTCATATAACACTGGCGGTCTGATTAGTTGACAGCGGCTAATTAGTCATGTCTAGCATCATGAGGGGAGTGAGTGCGCCAAACGGCGTCGACCACCACGGGAGGACCCGGTGACCAGGGCACGACCAGACCCAACGGCATGGCGTCGCAGCAGCTCGTGCGAGAGCGGGGCATGTGTCGAGATCGCATCCCTGGGTCAGTCGATCGCTATTCGTAACTCCGAGAGTCCCGAGGGCCCTTGTGCTCACCTGCACGCCCTGGCAATGGGAGATCTTTGTCACCGCCGTGAAGGACGGCGCCTTCAACGGCGAGAGCTGGCCGGATCACGGTCAGCGCTGCGCGTGCAGCGACGGGATCGGGTGCCGCTGCCGCCGTCGTGCACGGCGGCCGAGTTCGGAGGGCGATTCTAGCTGGGCCAGCACATGGCCGGGGCCGCCGCTACGTGGGCAACTTCATCGTGCGAGTCAGGCCCTCCACACCAGAAAGACGGCAAAGATAGTGATCATAGTAAACACGGCAGTCCCAATGCCGATACACATGGGTGGCTCTAAGGTAACGGTACAGGTCATCCCTCGTCCCATTTGGCGTCGGTGCGCAGCCGTCCCAGGACAGCAACTTGTCCACCTGGATTTGATGATCCCGACCTGCCATAGGTCGTATTGCGCGATGGCCGAGATGCGAAAGCCGACGCTGGCGAGCGCTAAACTGGCTCGCATAGTCCCATGAATCATCCTAGTGAAGGGCTAATCATGTCAGTATATCCATCAGCCCCGGGGGATATATCCTGGCGCGTCTCACGCACATGCGAGAGCGGCGCGTGCGTCATGGTGGCGCGCCAGGGCGACTCGGTCGTGCTTGGTAACACAAGCCAGCCCGATGGCCCAGTGCAAACGTATACAACAACTGAATGGAAAGAGTTTCTCGCGGGGGCTAAGCTGGGCGACTTCGACGACCTCGCTTAGATGCACTTATCAAAATACTTGTTTGCCGTAGGGGCCAGCGCACGTCCGCTGGCCCCTACGGCTGCTACATAGGCCACAATGACCACGCTTGCGCACTGGCAACATTGGTTGGCCACCCTGATTGACAAGGTTGGATGGCTCGTGTTTCGCCCGGGGCGACGGACGTAGTTTCTTGATTACCATTGGGGGTGTAGTGAGGAGCCAACCGGCAAGCGAGCTGGTGTGGCAATGCGGCAGGTCATGCGACGGGGTACGTGTGTCGAGATCGCGAGACTCAGTGATGCGATTATGATGCGCGACTCTATGTACCCTGATGGGACAATCCTCACCGTGAGTCGTGACGAGTGGCGACGCTTTGTCGTCGGGATTAAGGCTGGCGACTTCGACAATAGCTAGGCGTCATCCCGGTGCCCTGCGACCTTCGACGGCAAGCCCTAGCCGGGCGGTCGCGCCCGGCGCTAGGCAGGCATAGTTGGGTCGTGGGGCCCGGGACCTGGGCGGCGCCCGCCATCGGTGCGGCGCTGCGGCACAGCGCGGAGCGGCCCGACGCGTACGTGGTGCAGGCCGCGGTCGCCGCGTGTCACGCGCTCGCCCCCCTCGTACGCCAGCACCAGCTGGGACGCGGCGATCTCCTGGTACGACGTGCCTATCGCCGTTGCGGACACTCCGGTCGTCCGGCTCAACCGGGCGGCGCCGGCGGCTCAGTCGGCTGAGTCGCCGGCGACTTCGTAGGACCACAGCTCGCTGCTGACGCCGACCGGGGCGGGCGCCTCGCCGCCGCTGCGCTCGGCGGCGGAGCGGTGACCGTGCCCGAACGCAGGCGAGTGCAGCCACGCTTTGAAAGAAGCGTCATCCCGCCAACGTGTCACCACGAGCCAGGTGGTGCGGTCATCGGCCGGCTTCAGCAGTTCAAAGCCTTCGAAGCCGTCCTGGCTGTCGACCGCGCCCGCCCGGGCAGCGAATCGCCGGGCAAGCTCGTCCCCGCTATCGGCCGGCACTGTAATCGCATTGATCTTCACAACGGTCATGTGCTCGATGATGCCAGCCCAGCCGCACGACCCGGCAGCGGGCCGGCCGCCGGGCGCCGCAGGCCCAGTGCAGTCAGGCCGGATGCCGTCAGAGCCGGGTGTCGTCAGGCCGGGTGCCGTCAGGGCCGGGTGCCGCGTCAGGCGGCGGGCGCGGCCTGCGGATGCTGGGAGGCGGCGGTCGCCGGGTCAAGGTCGGCGCGCTGGAGGAGGTGGCGGGGTGCTGGGGGGAACGGGTGGCTGCTGTCGATGGTCAGGTCGGACCGGACGTGCAGGAGTTCGCCGGGGCCGAGCAGCCGCCACCCGGAGTCGTCGTCCATCTGCTCGCTCGCGATGATCACAGACGGCCGGCTGGCCAGGTGCGGCGACCGGGCATGGATCCGGCTGGTCGCTGCTTCGAGGCCGCGGCCGTGGCCGTGGTCGGCGGCGGTGCCGCCCGCTGGCCGGGGCAGCACATACAGCTCATGGGTGGCCGGGTAGCGCAGCGCCCACAGATCCGTCGCGGTGGTCAGCACCAGGTTGACGGCGTAGAGGGGCAGCCGCTCGGCGATCCAGCCGATCGCCGCGGTGACGCCTTCGGTCACGTCGCCGCCATGCCGGCCGGTCTCAGCGGTGATCAGAGCGAAGATCCGTTCGCTGTCGGTCTCGCCACCCACGAGGGCCGCCACGCCCAGGTCGGCGAGCCGCCGGTCGAGCTCGGGAAGTCCCTGCACGACGCCGTTGTGGGCGAACAGCCGGCCGTCCTGCAGGAACGGATGGGTGTTGGCCACGGTGTGATCACCGGTGCTGGCATAGCGGACATGGGCCACGAATGTGGTGCCGCGCAGGTCGTGGGCGGCAGAGGCGAACTGCGTGTCCTGCCATGCGGCGATTGGCTGCTTGCTCACCGTCGCCGTGCCGTCTGCCCCGAATGCTCCGACGCCCGCACCGTCCGGGTTGTGGTGACTCTGCGCGGACAGGCTGTCCGGGGCGTCAATGAGCCAGAAAATCGCCGCGACCGTGCTGGTGCCGGCGTGCAGGCCGAACAGTCGGCACATGGTGCGCTAGCCGACTACGGCCGGCAGCGGCAGGCGGTCCGGCTCGACCCAGTGGGCGCGGCTGCCGGCGCTGGCGAGCAGATCGGGGGAGTAGTGGGAATCGAGCAGCCGACCATCGAGCAGCCGGGGGAACCGCCCCAGGAACGCGTCGAACCCTAGGTCCGGGGCCTCCGCGAGATGGTGGGCGACCAGGGTGACCCACACGGCTGTCCTCGTCGCCGAGTACCGCTCCGGATGGCCGTGCGACGCGGCCAGCGCGCGCAAGCCGGTCCCCGCGCGGCACACCGCCTCGTGCTGCCCATATCTGCGCACATACAGCCAGGCCATCCGCAGGTGGTCACGATGACCGAAGCCGTGATGCTGCAGCGCACCGCGCTCGAACGCGTCAAGGAAGGCGTCGTCGTCCATGGGCACACAGTAGATTCCCGCCACTTTCGCCGCCACGGAATTCCCTGCCGCGGCGGC